>JAEEUW010000151.1 GCA_016290665.1 Clostridiaceae bacterium
GGTTCTTGTGCTCATTTTGGTGCTTGCCGCCGCGCTTTGTCCGTTTGCGGCGGCGCCGCTGAGCCGGCTGCAGACGGCCTTTCCCGCCGCGGCGGCAAACGGCGACGTCACGGTGCTGCACAGCGGCACGGGAAAGCGCGAAACGCTGCCGCTCAGCGATTATCTGCGCGGCGTGCTCGCCGCCGAAGCCGACCCGCAGGCCGAGCCCGAGGCTCTGCAGGCGCTGTGCGTCGCCTGCCGCAGCTATACGCTGTATCGGCTGAATGAGGGGGGCCTGCTTTCAGACGACCCCGCCGTTTTTCAGGGTTATCGGAACGACGAACAGTGCCGGGCAGCCTGGGGCGACGCCTATGAAAGCCGGATGCAGCGTCTGCGCGAAGCGCTGGATGCGGCAGGAGACGAAACGCTGCTCTGGCGCGGCGCGCCGATTCTTGCCGCGTATCACGCGCTGTCGTCCGGTAAAACCGAAAGCGCCGCCGTCGTCTGGGGCAGGGAGCTACCCTATCTGCAGTCGGTCAACGCGGACGGCGACGTGCTTTCGCCGAAGGCGGAGCAAACGCTCACGCTGCACAAGGACGCATTTCTGGAAGCGGCAAAGAAGCTGCGCGGCACGAACCTGCAGACAACCAAGCGCGCCCCGGTGGGCAAATGCGTGACGACCGACAGCGGCTTCGTCAAACGCATCCGCATCGGCGACAGGGCGTGCAGCGGTGCGGAGGTCCGCGACGCGTTCGGTCTGCCGAGCGCCTTTTTCACACTGAAGCAGACCGGCGACGATTTCACGTTCACCGTGCGCGGCGTCGGCCACGGCGTGGGCATGAGCCTCAACAGCGCCGACTTCATGGCGCGCCAGGGCAGCAGCCACGAAGAGATTCTGGCGCATTTTTATCCCGGCGCAACGCTTGCCGGCAAAGAGGACGACAAATAAAACCGCCCGCGCGTTCAGGCGGACGGCAGGGTCGGACGGCGTCGGCGCGCAAGACGCAGACAGAGCAGCGCCGACCAGTATCCCAGCATCACGCCGAGTATGTTCAGGATGTAGTCGTCGATATCCGCCGCGCGGCCAATGAAAAACTGCGTGATCTCAATGAAAGCGATGAACGCGCTGCCGCAAAGGAACACCCTGTACCACCTGCGCATCCGCGCAAACGCGAGCGGCAGCAGCGCGCCGAAAGGGACGAAGACGAGGACGTTGCCCAGCAGATTGACAACCCGAATCGAATCGTTGACGGCGTATCCGTCCGGTCTGAGATAGGACGCGATCGTGCGAAACGGGATGAGATTCCAGCGATGCGCCATCGGCTGCGCGGCATGCACCCATTCGAAGCCCCGCGCGGAAACGATCAGCTGATTGCCGGAATAAAACAGCACGTTTCCTTCCAGCCGACCGTCGCCGAACCGGTCAAGACGCAGCTCCGGCAGCACCGTCTGCGAAAGAACACTGACGGTATAGCAGACAAGCAGAGCCATCATGACCTCATGCTGCCACTGCGTTTTTCGGTTTTGCAAACGCAGCCACAACAACCGCAGCGGGAGATAGACCGCCAGCGTCAGCACGCAGGCGGCAAGCAAACTCCAAAGATAGGATTGAATCATGATGCTCTCCCCTTTCGCCAGTATCATAGCACGAAAAAAAGAAAAAGTCCTTGCGGAATTCTTACGATTTTCTGACAAATAAAAGCAGCCATCCGCAGATGGCTGTTCGGAGCGGCGCTTACAGCGCGTTGACAAAGTCCTTGAACATCGTGCCGCGCTGCTGATAGTTTTTGAACATGCCCCAGCTGGCGCAGGCAGGCGAAAGCAGCACGCAGTCCCCTTTTTCGGCGGTTTCGTGCGCCAGCTTCACGGCGTCTTCCAGCGTGTCGGCAAAGGCGTAAGCCGAAAAGCCGATCCGGTCGCAGGTGTCGGCGATCTGCTTCGCCGTCTGGCCGAGGAGGATCAGCCGCTTCACCTTGCCCGGGAAGCGCGCGACCCAGTCGGTGAAATCGGCGTGCTTGTCATAGCCGCCGCCGATCAGCACCGTCTGCGACGGCATGGCGTCGATCGCCTTGATCGCGGCGTCGGTGTTGGTGCCCTTGCTGTCGTTATAATACCGGACGCCGTCCTTTTCGCGGACGAACTCGATCCGGTGCTCCACGGCAACGAACCGGCGCGTCACGGCGCGGATCACGTCCAGCGGCACGCCGGCGCAATGGGCCATGGCCGCGGCGGCCATGATGTTTTCCATGTTGTGCCGGCCGACGAGGTTCACTTCGTTTTCGTGCAAGAGCAGCGTTGTTTCGCCGTTTTCGCGCAGAAAGATTGCGCCGTCGCGGTAAAACCAGCCCGCGTCGAGCTCCCGCGCGGAAGAGAAGAACACGGCTTTGCAGGGCGCTTTTTTGCCGAAATCGCGCAGCACCGGGTCTTCATGGTTCAGC
>JAEEUW010000007.1 GCA_016290665.1 Clostridiaceae bacterium
GAGAGGCCAACGCCTCCATAAAACACACGTCCCCGGCCGAAGCCGGGGACGTATCACGCGGGAATGACTATCATTTCTTGCCGAACCATTTGAACAGCCGCAGGAACCAGTCAATGATGCCCTTGGCCGCGCCGGTGATCTTTTCGATGAACGCATGGATCGCGCTCGTCGGCTCGTTGTTTTCATCCAGCTCCAGCTTCGGGATCTCCCGCTCCTCTACATGGGACGGATCGTTGGCGCACACGCGGCGCATCAGACCGGTTTCGTCCGTGGTCGCCTGCCTGACGACGACCCATTCGCCCCAGGTGTGGCCGAGCGCGGGTTCGTCCACGTGCGTGCGGCTGTATTCCAGATCGCAGTACAGACACCGATGAACGGCATCATAGCTTCCCGGGGTTTCACAGGTGGGCGGCACCGCATTCTCCCGCCGCTGCGTTTCTTCATGGTAATTGTATTGAACAGGTGAATCAACCACAATATCGTTGCCGCAGGCTTCGGGCGTGTTGTCAATCCGGATTTGCCGCCAGGCGGCTTCATCTGCACCGTACCAGATGTTCAGCTCACCGACCTCCATCGTCGGGCCATACCAGGAATTATGGCGATAGCTCATACTTGACACCAGACAATCCCGGATTCTGGTTATGCTTGCAGGCAGATAGACGTCCCGCAATCCACTGTTGACAAACATATAACACCCGGTCTCCGCAGTTCCCTGCTCCAGCATGGCTTTTGTCAGAGCGGTGCAGTCGATAAATGCGTATGAACCGATTTGCTGAACACTGCCGGGGATCTGCACTTCGGTCAATGCCGTACACGCCGCAAAGCTCCTGGCGCCCAGAAGATTCAACTGCTGCGGCAGACGGATCTCTTTCAGCGCGGCGCAGCCTTCAAAAACACCACTTTTATAATTGAACGGAGGAAAAGAGCTGTATTCTACATAAAGGCCGAGCGCGGTCAGGCTTTCGGGCAGCGAAACCGTTTCAAGCGACGAGCAGCCGGAGAACGTTGCCATCGGCAGCCAGGTCACGCCTTCTTCAACCGTCACGGTTTTGAGGCCGGTGCAGCTTTCAAAAACTGCGCCGACGCCTTCAAAACGGCTGCCGGTCCAGTTCTGCACCGTGCCGGGAACCGTCACCTCCGTGAGCGAAGGGCAATCGAAGAACACGCGGGAGCCAAGCGTTGTCAGAGCGGCCGGGAAACGAAGCTCGCGCAGGTTTGCGCAATGAGCAAACGCGTAATCGGAGATTTTTGAAAGCCCGGCGGGGAATTGCACGGTTTCAAACGAGCCGCCTTCAAACGCATGGTCGTTTATCTGCGTCATGTCATCGGGGAGCACAATGTTTTGCAGCTTTTCTCCGTTGAGATACAGATCGTGCGCATAATAGAGCGGGTTGGGATGCAGAGAACCGTCGGTATTATCACAGTAGCTTCCGCCAAAAGTGATGTTACACCATGCATCAAAATCCGAGATGTTGATCCGTTCCAGATTCACACAATTGATGAAGGTGGATGAAATGACACGAACTGTCGGGGGAATCGTCACGCTCTTCAACCCGGTGCAGTTCAGAAATACGTCTTCCAGCACCGCAACATTTTTCGGCGTCGTGACCTCGGTCAACGACTTACAGCCCCAAAATGAACCGGAGCCCAGGGTGCGGACGGAATCCGGAAACGCAATCTCCATCAGCGACGAGCAAGCCGAAAAAGCCCCATGGGCAATCGTGTCGACCGATTCCGGAAGGAAAACATGTTTCAGGTTTTTGCTGCAGGCAAACGCCTCGTCGCCGATGCAGGTCACCGTTTCGGGGATGGTGAACGCTTCGGTTTCACTGCCTGACGGGTAACAGAGCAGCACGGTATGATCCTTTGAATACAGACAGCCGTTCGCATCCGAGGCGTAGTTTGGATTCTCTGCGGCAACTTCAATGGACAAAAGCGTTTCGGTGACGAACGCGCCCGTGCCGATATCGGTGATGTCCTTTGAGATGGAAACGGTCGAAACGGAGGTGCTGTAAAAAGCATACTCTCCGATCCGCGTCAGAGAAGCGGGAAAAACGAGATCCTCCAGCGGCGAACAATCGTAAAACGCATAGTTCCCGATCTCCGTCAGCCCCTCCGGCAAAGAGATCTCCGTGATGTTCAGCATGCCGAACAGCGCGTTGCCGATTCCGGTGACGCCGGGTTCAACAACAACCTTTGTAACAGGTTCAAATCTCCAGGGGTGTTTTTGCTGGGCAAAATCGTAATCCCAGGTTGCGCCTGTGCCGCTGACGGTCAGAACACCGTCGTCCGTGAGAACCCAGGTAACGTTATCGCCGCAGCTGCCGCTTTTCAGAACCGTCGGTTCCTCCGCCGCGGCGGTGAGCCCCGCGGCGAGCAGCGCCGCGACCAGCACGGTCAGCAGCAGCGCGAGCCAAAGCTTGTTTGTTCTTTTCATCGGAATTCCTCCTTCAAGGTAAATGCAAAAGGTGTTTTGCTTTTGTCAGGTCCACCATAGCATAAAGAAACCTCCCTGTCAAACGGCAGGGAGTGAAACGCGGTTTCAGGGGAGTGAATCGCGGTTGTTCATAAATTATTTATATTTTGACGCGCGCAGACAAAAGCGCCGACCGGTGGCCGGCGCCGCGTTCCGGGCGCGTTATGCGCTGAGCTTGATCGGGTGTTTCGGTTTTTCAAACGTGCCGACCTTGCCGGAAAAGCCGTCGATGCCGCACCAGACGGTCTCCTCCCCTTCGGCGGAAAGGCCCAGCCGCACCAGCCTGCCGTTTTGGAACCAGAGCTGCGTCACGCTGCCGTCTTTGGCCGTCACCGTTTCGGTGTCGCAGTCTTTGCCGCCGAAGGTCGCCTTGCCGCCCTCCACGCCGGCGGGATCGCGCAGATCGATCAGCCGCAGCAGATCCAGCTCCTTCGCCATACCCTTCATTTCCTCGTCGTCCAGTTCGAACCAGATGCCGAGCATCCGGGTATAGACGGTCTGCGCCGTGCCGTCGTAATAGAGGTCGGCGTCATAGCTTTCGCCGCCGTCAGTCATGTGCATTTCGATGTAGTAGTCCTCGCCGCGGCGCTGCAGCCGGTAGGAGGCGTCTGGCATCTCTTCAAAGCGCAGACCCACGCTGTAGACGCCGGTCTGCAGAATCTTCTGCACGCCCAGATAGCGGGTTGGTTCCGCAGGCGGCAACGCGGCGGTCTGCACCGTCAGCACCTTGCCGTAGGCGCTGAGGATGCTGCCCTTGGCGGTTTTCGTATAGGCCCGCACGGCGAAGCTGTAAGCGGTCTGCGGCGCAAGGTTTTTCACGGCATACGCCGTGCCTTTGACGGTTTTCAGCTTGCCGTAGGCATTCTTTTCCGGGTAGTAGCGGTAAACGACGTAGCCGGTCGCGCCCTTCACGGCCTTCCATTGCAGGCTGACGCTGTCGGCGGTCACGGCCGCGGCCTTGAGACCCGTCGGCGCCTTGGGGTAGATTTTGAACGTCAGCGTCCTGCTCCCCTTATAGTTGCCGCGCAGCGTCACCTTGACGCCGTATGTGCCGACCGCTCTGCGCCCGGCGGCGTATTTCACCCGATAGTCGGTCCCCTTTTTCAGCGTGTTGCCCGCCTTGTCGGTCACGACCACGGCGGGGGTCTTCGTTTTGCCGTCAAAGACAAAGCTCTTTTGCCTGAGCGCAATCTTTTTCACGGCGGGGATGGTCGTCTTCTTCTGTTTGCCGCACTGCCTGCAGGTCTGCACGCGCTTGCCGCTCTTGCCGATCTGCGCCTGCGTCACGGTCTGCGTCCATTGATGGGTGTGGGCGGCGGACGCGGGCAGCACGGCTCCGAGACCGAGCAGCAGCGCCGCGCACAGCAGCAGGGAAAGGATTGGTTTTTTCATGGATCATGTGCCTCCAAATCAAAGAATTTGCAGGTTCAATGTAACACAATCCGCGGCGGAAAACAAGCTGTAAATGTTGGAAACGAAGAAGGGGCTGTTTTGAAAACAGCCCCAAAAGCAATCTGCTTATATCTTCTCTTCCAGCGCGGCGATCTCGCGCAGGACGTTTGCCGGCGCCGGCGCGCCCTTCACGGTGCGGCGGTTGACGCAGGCGTCCAGATCGATGGCCTGATAGACATCTTCCCCGAACAGGTCGCAGGCCGCCTTGTACTGCTCCAGCGGCAGCGTTTCAAGTGTGAGCCCCTGCTCGATGCAGGCGGCCACGAGCTCGCCGGTGCATTTGTAGGCGTCGCGGAACGGCAGACCCTTGCCGACAAGATAGTCGGCGCAGTCGGTCGCGTTGATGAAGCCCCCGGCCGCCGCCGCGCGCAGATTGTCTTTGAGCACGCGCGCCGTTTCCAGCATGGGCGCGAAGGTGTCCAGGCAGATCACCGCGGTGTCCATCGCGTCGAACACGGCCTGCTTGTCCTCCTGCATATCCTTGTTATAGGCCAGGGGCAGACCCTTCATCACGGTCAGCATCGTCATCAGGTCGCCGAACACGCGGCCCGCCTTGCCGCGCACCAGCTCGGCAATGTCGGGGTTCTTCTTTTGCGGCATGATGCTGCTGCCGGTGGAAAACGCGTCGTCCAGCTCCACGAACTTGAACTCCCACGAGCACCAGAGAATCACCTCTTCGGCAAAGCGCGACAGATGCACCATCAGAATCGACAGACACGAAAGCAGCTCCAGCACGTAATCGCGGTCGGATACACCGTCGAGGCTGTTGCTGCTCACCCCGGTCAGCCCCAGCTGCGCCGCCGCAAAGCCGCGGTCCAGCGGATAGGTCGTGCCGGCCAGAGCGCCCGAGCCGAGCGGAGAGACCGCCATGCGCTTTTTGCAGTCCTGAAGGCGCGCACGGTCCCGCAGCAGCATGTCGCCATAGGCCAGCAGATGATGGCCGAAGGTGATCGGCTGCGCCCGCTGCAGGTGGGTGTAGCCGGGCATGACGAAATCATAGGTTTCCTTCGCCTTGGCCGTGATCACGCGCAGCAGGCGGTTGAGGCTCGCTTCCAGCTTTTCGCTTTCGTCCAAAAGATAGAGCCGCAGGTCGAGCGCCACCTGGTCGTTGCGGCTGCGCGCGGTGTGCAGCCGTTTGCCGCTGTCGCCGATCCGCTTCGTCAGCTCCGCTTCCACAAAGGTGTGGATATCCTCGGCGGTCCTGTCAATGGCCAGCTTGCCGCTCTCGAGCTCCAGCGCGATCTGCCGCAGCGCGGCGACGATTTTACCGCTTTCCGCTTCGTCGATGATGCCCTGTCTGCCGAGCATCGTCGCGTGCGCAATCGAGCCGCGGATATCCTGCTGCGCCATCCGGCTGTCGAACGAGATGGACGCGTTGAAATCGTTGGTCTGCTTGTCCAGTTCCTTTTGGAACCTTCCTTTCCAAAGGGGCATGTGATGACCTCCCGTGCGGCCTTGCCGCGTTTGATACGATTTGTATTATCATACACGAATTCGCCGAAATGTCAAGCGATATCGGATATTTATTCGTGAATCTTCCATTGGTATACGGACATATTCACCGTGCCGTCGGCGCAAAAGCGGACGCCCTCCCCTTCCAGCAGCGCGCGCTGCACGTCGGGGCCGCCGAACGCGAAGCCCGGCGCGGGCCGCCCGTCGGCCATCACGACCCGGTGGCACGGAATGACCCCCGGTCGCGGATTCCGGTGCAGCGCATAGCCGACCGCGCGCGCCCAGCGGGGGTTCCCCGCCAGCGCCGCCACCTGGCCGTAGGATGCGACCTTTCCCTGCGGAATTTGGCACACGACGTCATAGATCAGATCGAACGTCGTCATGCCTGTTTCCCCGCGTAATAGGTCCTGGCCGCCAGCAGCCAGTCGGTCTGCACGATGTCGAAGCCCTTTTGCATGAACCAGCCCCAACCGGCGTCCGGGTCGCCCGTGACGGCGACGTCGTCGGTGTGGGAAGCGGCGATCACGTCTTTATAATTGTAAACGATGGCGTTGCCCCAGACGCACAGCCCGTTTTTGTGCAGCCAGGCGATATGCTCGTCGCTGACCACGGGCGCGTCGTCGGTTTTAAACAGCGCCTCGATGCCGCAAAAGCGCAGCTTTCGCCGCAGCAGCCGTTCGGAAACGTCGTCCTTTTCGCGCACGATGGCGAGGAACGGCAGATCCGCCGCAACAGCTTCCACTTTTTTGAGGTCGCCTTCCCCGGCGCCGGTTTTGATCAGCACCTGCTCTTCCATCCCGTGGCGGCGCACACAGTTTGCGATCGCTTCCGGCGCGGACCAGAACTTGTCCAGATTGACCATGCAGCGCCCCTTCAGCAGCTCCAGCGCGTCGTCGAGCGTCAGGATCGGTTCGGTTGTTTTCGCGTGGTCATAGTTGCGAAAGCGCAGCCGCGCAACCGAACGGTCGCCCCGCACGCGCAGCAGCCGCTTCGTGCCGAGGTGGGCCGGCTCCATGCCGGGATGAAACACGAACAGCGATCCGCTGCGCGACAGCGACACGTCGAGCTCCACGATATCCGCGCCCTGCGCAACGGCGGCGCGGAAGGCCGCTTCGCTGTTGCAGGGGACGTTGCCGCCCGAAACGCCGCGGTGCGCGGCCAGCAGCGGGGCCTTGCCGTTTCTCAGAAGCTCCATGTTCGTTTAATCCTCCGCGGCCAGCAGCATGGCGATCAGGCTTTCCACCGTGTCGCCCGTCATGGCGCCGATCTGCGTATGCAGCAGCTTGCCTTCGGGCGAAACGAGCACCGTGGTCGGAATGGATGACACGCCGCAGGCGAGCGCGGCGCTCTCGTCGGTGTCGTAATAGACCGGGAAGGTATAGCCGTTCTCTTCCAGAAATGCCTTGACGCCGTCCACGGTGTCGCGGTAACCGTCGGTCAGGTTGACAAACAGGAAGTCGACCTTGTCGCCGTATTTCAGAAACGCGGTTTCGAGGTCGGGCAGCTCCGATTTGCAGGGGTTGCACCAGGTGGCCCAGAAGTTGACCAGCACGGGCTTGCCGCGCAGGGACGAGAGCGCAAGGGGCTTCCCGTCGCCGTCATAGACGGTGAAGTCGGGCGCGTCTGCGGTCTCCGACTGCGGCAGGGTGTTTGCCGTATCATAGGGCGCCGTGGGTGCGGCCATTTCGCTGAGCATGCGGTAGGCGAACGTGCCCCCGCCGAGCAGCAGCGCAATGATGAGCAGCAGCAGGATCCAGGTATAGTTCTTTTTCATGGCTGATTCTCCCCTTTACATTAACTTGCCGATCACGGTGGTCATCAGGCCGCAGGCCATCAGCACGCCGACCACGATCAGAAAGATGCCGCAGACCAGATTGATGACGCGGTAATGCTCTTTGATAAACCGGAACGTCCCCTTGAGCCTGTCGATCAGCACCGCCGAAAGCAGGAACAGGCTGCCCATGCCGAGGGAATAGCAAAACAGCAGCAGCACGCCGCGCCACGCCGTGGCCGAGGCCGAAGCGAGCATCAGCGCCGAGCCGAGGAACGCGCCCACGCAGGGCGTCAGGCTGACGGAATAGATGACGCCGAACAAAAACGCCGAAAGGATGCCGCTGATCTTGTGCCCGCTCTGCATGCCCTTGAAGAACGGCAGGCGGATCACCTCGAGATAGGACAGGCCGAAGAGAATCACGATCAGGCCGCAGACGATGTCCACCACAACCTGATAGCGCCGCAGCAGCGTCCCCAGCGTGCCGGCAAACAGCCCCAGCAGGCAGAACACCAGCGTGAAGCCGCCCACGAACGCGGCCGCGCGGGCAAAGACCTTGCTTTTTTTCTCCTCCCCCGCCGCGAAATAGGAAATATACAGCGGCAGCATCGGCAGCATGCAGGGCGAGATGAACGAGATCACGCCCTCCAGAAAGGTGACAACATAATTCATGGCATTCCCTCCTGACATATCTTATTTATTATAGCACAGACCGGTGCGCGAATGCAACGCCGGCGCTGCGGATTACGCGGACCCGGAGAAAAAATTTTTTCTGAAACCCCTTGACAGCAGCGATTTAACGTGCTAAAATGCTTTTAAACCGATGAGGAAGAGTGAGTAGGTCTTCTCCCTTCCCCTTCAGCGAGCCGCGGACGGTGCAAGCGCGGCGGGGAACACAAGGCCGAATGGACTTCCGAGGGCGCGCAGAAATGCGAACGCAGAGTATGCAAGACGGAGACGGCCCTCCGTTACCAAAGGTCAGCGTATGATGGTACGCGTGAGTGGGCGCGCAAGCGCCAAGCCGGGTGGCACCGCAGGAATCAACGATCTCCTGTCCCAGCAAAACGACTGGGACGGGAGTTTTTTCTTGTCTCGGCACCGGCGCGGCAGGCCGGCTCAGCCGCCGCAGCCGATCCGTAACCGATGATTCACGCAGAGGTTACAAAACGGTACAAAAAATAAATGAAAGAAAGGAATGACCGTGATGAGCAAGATCCCGTACAAAATCTATCTGAACGAAAGCGAGATGCCGACGGCCTGGTATAACCTGCGCGCCGACATGAAAACGAAGCCCGCGCCGCTTTTGAACCCCGGCACGCTCGAGCCGATGCCGGCGAGCGACCTCGCCCCCGTGTTCTGCGACGAGCTGATTCAGCAGGAACTGGACAACGATACCCGCTTCTTCGAGATTCCGCCGGAGATCCGCGACTTCTACAAGATGTATCGCCCCTCGCCGCTGGTACGCGCCTATTGCCTTGAGGAAAAGCTGGGCACCCCGGCCAAGATCTATTACAAGTTTGAAGGCAACAACACCTCGGGCTCCCACAAGCTGAACTCCGCCATCGCGCAGGCCTACTACGCCAAGAAGCAGGGCCTCAAGGGCGTGACCACCGAGACCGGCGCCGGACAATGGGGCACCGCGCTCTCCATGGCCTGTTCCTATTTCGGTCTGGACTGCAAGGTCTTCATGGTCAAGGTCTCCTATGAGCAAAAGCCGTTCCGCCGCGAAGTCATGCGCACCTACGGCGCGTCGGTGACCCCGTCGCCCTCGATGGAGACCAAGATCGGCCAGAAGATTCTGCACGACCATCCCGGCACCACCGGTTCGCTCGGCTGCGCCATCAGCGAGGCCGTGGAAGTTGCGACCTCCACGCCCGGCTACCGCTACGTGCTCGGCTCCGTGCTCAACCAGGTGCTGCTGCACCAGAGCGTGATCGGTCTGGAAACCAAGGCCGCGCTCGACAAATACGGCATCAAGCCCGACATCGTCATCGGCTGCGCCGGCGGCGGCTCCAACCTCGGCGGTCTGATCGCCCCGTTTATGGGCGAAAAGCTGCGCGGCGAAGCGGATTACCGCATCGTCGCCGTGGAACCGGCCTCCTGCCCCAGCTTCACCCGCGGCAAGTTCGCCTATGACTTCTGCGACACGGGCATGGTCTGCCCGCTGGCCAAGATGTATACCCTCGGCAGCAACTTCATCCCCGCGCCGAACCACGCCGGCGGCCTGCGCTACCACGGCATGAGCCCGGTGCTCTCGCAGCTCTATCACGACGGCTATATGGAAGCGATCAGCGTGAAGCAGACCGACGTCTTTGCGGCGGCGGAGCAGTTCGCCCGGGTGGAGGGCATTTTGCCCGCGCCCGAAAGCGCCCACGCGATCAAGGCGGCCATCGACGAAGCGATGAAATGCAAGGAGACCGGCGAAGAAAAGACCATCGTCTTCGGCCTCACCGGCACCGGCTATTTCGACATGGTGGCCTATGAGAAGTTCCACGACGGCAAGATGGACGATTACATTCCCACCGACGCCGAGCTCGAAGCGAGCTTCGCGACGCTGCCGAAAGTGGAATAAGCTGCCTGTGACGCGAAAGGCCGCGTCTTTCCCGAGCGGTCCGCGCCGCGCAAAGAACCAACCGTAAAAATGAACGCCCCTGATGCTTCACGTTCGCGTGGGGATCAGGGGTGTTTTTTGCTTGCTTGTTTTACTTCTCATGCACCAGCTTGCCGGTCATGTGCTGCGCGCGAACGGCGACCACCAGCGCGCGCGGGGCGTTGCGGGCCATGTCCGCTTCCACATTCTCTTCGGGCGGAAAATACTTGGCGGCCAAGGCGCGCAGCCATTCGTCGCGCATCGCGTCGTCCGTGACGACTTTTGCTTTGCCGAACACGACCACGCTGCGGACGTACCACGCCCAGTCGCCGTCCTGCTTAAAGCCGTCATCCCAGACGGTAAAGCAGACCTTGCTGTCGCGGCGGATCGCGTCGAGCTTGTGGCCCTCCACAGCCATGTGGAAATACAGCGTGCGTGTATCCGGATCAAACACAAAATTGAGCGGCACGGCATAGGGGTAACCGTTGTCGCCGTGGACGGCCAGCACGCCGCGCTTTGCGGTCTGGAGCACGGCAAAACAGTCAGCCTCGCTCAGCTGCTGTTTGAATCTGCGCATCGGGCGGAACATCAGGCATCCCCCTTCGCGTTGGCGGCAGCCAGGAATTTGTCGCTCTGAATCACGAACCGCTCGTGGGTGCCTTCGCCCACCTTGGTCCGTTCGTCGAACACCTCGACCCTGAACACCAGCCGGCGGCGGTCGATCTCCACAAGCTCGCTTTCGCAGGTTACCTTGCCGCCGAGCGGCGTGGGCGCCAGATGGCGCACGTCCACCCGCGTGCCGACGGTGCCCTGCCCCGCTTCCAGATAGGGCTGCACGCTCTTCCACGCGGTCTCTTCGAGCAGCGCGACCATGGCGGGCGTGGCGAAGACCTCCAGCGCGCCGCTGCCGTAGTGGGCGGCGGTCTGCTCGTGGGTCACGGTAACGGTTTGTTTGCCTTTGATGCCGGTTTGCAGCATATGTTTAATCTCCTATCGGTTTATTATTCTTCATCAAAGCTCATCCGCAAAGAAGTCACTATCTATTCTTTTTATCTCATAGATATGTTCAACGGAAATGCCTAAATTGTGTTTTATCATTAACCTCATTAATGCCTTTCCGTCAATCAGCACAACTTTTATTCCAGACAAATCGCTTGCATATTTTATGGCTCCGTCCGAAAATCGCGTTGTCGTAATAAACAAACCTTTCTGTGCTTTTTTTCCTTGTAAAGCACCAACGAATTTTTGAACCTCCGGACTTGTTACCGTTTGAGACAAAGACCACTGTTTAGCTTGAATATAAATATTACTGAAGCCCAGCTGATCCTCTTTGATGATACCATCAATTCCTCCGTCTTTTGACCGTTGTGTAACTTTCCCAGCTTCATCAATTCCGTTTCCATATCCCATGCGCAGCAACAGCTTAACTACTAATTTCTCAAATTCTGTCGGGCTGAGCTTCATGACCTCATCCATTAACTGACTGGCTAATGTCGCGTTGATTTTCTGGAAAGCAGAATCTAAAACCTCTAAAGGAGATTCATCTTTTTCCATGTCTTCTTCTTTTTGTGCTGCTGGTTTTTCTGATGTAGTCTCATGAAACTTTTTAAAAGAATCAAACCGATTCAGATAATCCAAATCTATCTTTTCTTTTGATGCCAGCGCTTCTTTACCAATCTTCGTAATACGGTATTTCCCCCGCAAAGGAGTCTCAATTAAACCGGCTTTGTCTAAATACGCCCTTGCCCAAGCAACACGATTATCAAACTTGGACTGTGTACCACTGGGCAGCATTTCAGCTCTGTCCGCTTCCGAAAGATGCATTTCTTCAGCAATACACTCCCTTACATCTTTTGCAGAATGTAGTTCTCCATCTGAGAGAGTATCAAGAAAAGCCTCAAAAAATTCAAAAAACTTTGGAACTGCCATAGCTAAAACAACCCCTTTATCATTATCGAATCCATTATAGTATCTTCATCCAACGATTGCAAGCTACTATAACGATTTCTCTTCCAGTTTCCGGTACACGGTGCACCGCATGGTCACGTAGCACGCCGTGCCGCCGAGGATGTTCGAGATCGGCTCGGCCCAGAAGACGCCTTTGACGCCGAGCGCCGTCAGCGGCAGCAGCAGCGTCAGCGGCACCACGATGACCGCCTTGCGCAAGAGCGAAAAGAAGATCGCGTGCTTTGCGTCGCCCAGCGCCTGGAAGGTACTCTGGCCCGCGAACTGCAGCGCCATGAACACAAAGCCGAAGAAGTAAATGCGCAGCATGGCGCTCCCGGTCTCGATCAAGGCCGCGTCGTTGGTGAAAACCGACACCCACACCCGCGGCAGCAGCACCACCAGCAGCCAGGCGGCAAGCGTATAGCCCGCGCCCGCCAGCGTGTTGAACCGGATGCCCTGCTTCACGCGGTCGTACCGCTTCGCGCCGTAGTTATAGCTGATCACGGGCAGCGCGCCGCTGACCATGCCGGTCACGGCGAGGGTGAACACCTCGCGCACGGAGGAGAGCACGGTCATTACGCCGACGTAAAGGTCGCCGCCGAAGCGCTGCAGCGTGGTGTTGCAGGCCACCTGCACCAGACAGGCCGTGCCCTGCATGATGAAGTTGGACGTGCCGAGCTTCGCGATATCCTTCACGATCCGCCCGTCGGGCTTCAGGTTTCCGCCCTGCAGCCGCACCGGAGGCCGCCGCCCGCACAGAAAGCGCAGCACCCACGCCGCCGAGACCGCCTGGCTGACCACCGTGGCCAGCGCAGCGCCCCGCACGCCGAGCCGGAGCGCAAAGATGCACACCGGGTCCAGCGCAATGTTGCACACCGCGCCGATCACGACCGCCAGCATGCCGATGGCGGGGTAGCCCTGCGCGCTGATATAGCCGCCGAGACCCGTGGCGAGCATGGCGAACACAGCGCCGCAAAGATAGATTCGCAGATAGGGCCCCGCGTAGGCATAGGAGGCCTCGCCCGCGCCGAACGCGAACAGCAGCGGCCGGCAAAAGATCAGGCACAGCGCCGTAACCGCCGCCGCGCTGCACAGCAGCAGAAAGCAGCTGTTGCCGAGAATGCGCCCGGCTTTTTCGTCGTCGCCCGCGCCGCGCGCCATCGAGAACAGCGGCACGCCGCCCATGCCGAAGAGCGCCGCGAACGCCATGACGATCGTGACGACCGGAAAGGTCAGTCCGAGGCCGGTGAGCGCCAGCGCGCCGTCCGCCATGTGGCCGATGTAGATGCGGTCCACCACGTTATACAGCAGCAGCACCGCCTGCGCGACCGTCAGCGGCAGCGCCTGCGCCAGAATGTTCTTCCACATGGGCCCGCTGCCGAAATCGCGCGGGGGTCTCGCGGCCATAACGATCGCTCCTTTCGTGAAAACTCTGTCATGTATTGTACCGCATCTGCGGCCCGTTTGCAAGAGCGGCGCAAAAAAAGGCGGCAAAGGGGCCACACCGCAAGGGGGCTTTTCAGGCAATTCCTCGTTACGGAACGTCACCGTTCAAGGAAGGCGGCGTTTTCTTTAACCGAAGGCTGTGCTGCTGCACGCCGAGGAAAAAACAAATAACAGGTTCGGGCGACGCCCGTCCAAAACGCAAAAACGCAGAGCACAGGTTTCCGCTGTGCTCTGCGTTTTGTTTGTTCTTCGCGAAATGCGGCAGCCCTCAGCTTTTGAAGAAGGCGTCGCAGGCCCGATACGTGCTGTAGACGTCCGTCTTCGCCACCAGCTCGAACGGCGCGTGCATCGACAGCACGGGCACGCCGAGGTCGAGCACGTTGACGTCGAGGTTCGCCAGATACAGCGCCACGGTGCCGCCGCCGCCCTCGTCGACCTTGCCCATTTCGCCGATCTGCCAGTGGACGTCCGCGTTGTCCAGAATCGCGCGGACCTTGCCCAAAAATTCGGCGTTGGCGTCGGAGGCGCCGCCCTTGCCGCGCGAACCGGTGTATTTGGCAATGGACACACCGTGGTTCACAAACGAGGTGTTCATCTTGTCATAGACCTGCGGGAAGGTGGGGTCGAACGCCGCGGTCACGTCAGCGGAAAGGCAGTCGCTGTTATGCAGCACGTGGCGCGCCTTGACGCCCTGCATGTCGGCCAGATCCTCAACGAAATAGCGGAAGAACGACGACGCCAGGCCCGTGTTGCCGTCGGAGCCGATCTCTTCCTTGTCGGCCAGCACCACCACGGCGGTGTGCTCCGGCGCTTCCAGACTGAAGAGCGCTTCCATGGCAGGATAGGCGCACACGCGGTCGTCGTGGCCGTAGCCGCCGATCAGACTGCGGTCAAAGCCGATGTCGCGCACCTCGAACGCCGGCACCGCTTCCAGCTCGGCCGAAATGAAATCGCTTTCGTCGATGCCGTATTTTTCTTCCAACAGGCTGAGAATGTTCAGCTTGACCAGTTCGCTGCCCTTGTCGCTTTTGAACGGGCGCGAGCCGATCACGAGGTTCAGCTCTTCGCCGCGGATGCCGTCGGAAAGCGTACGCTTCGACTGTTCCTTGGCCAGGTGCGGCAGCAGGTCGGTCACCACGAACTGCGGCTCGCCCGGTTCTTCGCCCAGGCTGACCGGCACGGCCGTGCCGTCTTTTTTGATGAACACGCCGTGCAGCGACAGCGGGATCGCCGCCCACTGATACTTGCGGATGCCGCCGTAATAGTGCGTTTTGAAATAGGCCAGCTCCGTGTCCTCATACAGCGGGGTCGGCTTCAGGTCGAGCCGCGGGGAATCGATATGCGACGCCACGATGCGCACGCCCTCGGCCACGCTCTTTTTGCCGAACACGCAGAGAATCACCGATTTGCCGCGGTTGTCCGCATAGACCTTGTCGCCGCTCTGATAGCTGCCGAACGGGTCGAACGGCACGAAGCCGCGGCTTTCTGCCGCCGCGATGACGGCGCGGTTGCATTCGCGCTCGGTCTTGGCTTTCTGCAAAAAAGCCTTGTAGCCGTCGCAGAACGCGTCGGCCGCCGCCAGCTCGTCGGCGTGTGCCGTCATAAAGTGATCGTTTTTCATGCAAAGGCGCTCCTGCAGCGCTTCTGCCGGTGTTTTTTCACACATAAGGGAACCTCCTCAGAGTTGATATAACAAAGCATAGATCTTCTGCGTGCGCAGCACCTTGTCGGCATACGCCGCCGTGGTGGGGAACGGCACGGTTTTGAGCGTTTTGCCGTCGTCGGAATACCGCGGGTCCCGCAGCCAGCTTTCCACGTTGCCCATGCCGGCGTGATAGGCGCAGACCGCCGTGTGCGGCTCGGGGAACTGCCGCAGCAGAAGCGACAGCATCAGGCAGCCGTAACGCACCGAGGTTTCGGGGTCGAACAGCGCGTCGTCGGAGCGGGTCTCCTTCGTTTTGGTCTGCAGCCAGCGGAAGGTTTCCGGCATCAACTGCATGAGCCCGCGCGCGCCCACGCGCGACACGGCGTTCGGGTCGAACCCGCTTTCGCACTTGATTACGGCCAGCGCAAAAGATTTTTCCAGTCCGTACGCTTCGGTATACGTTTCGACAAATTCATCGTACCGGAGCGGGTATAATGAACGCATCACGGTGCGCAGACCGAACAGGCCGCAAAGCAGCGCCGCGGCCAGAAGCAGCGCCACGACGCCGCAGCCGCGCTTTTTGCGTTTGCGTCTTCGGTTTCGTTTTGCCATAGAATCACCTGATGCGGGAGACTTCGTCTTCCAGAAGAAAAGGCGGATAGTTGCGGATCACGTCGTCCGCCTGCGAAAAATACCAGGCGTCGTCCTTCTGCATCCGCATGCGGTCGCGCGCCTGCGCTTCGCTCAGTCCGTCGCGCTGCAAAATGCGCTGCAGACGCACGTCCTCGGGCGCGGTGACGACGATGATTTTGTCGCAGCGGCTGCGGCTCGGGCTTTCAAGCAGCGCCGCCGCGTCGAACACGCAGCGGTCATAGCCCTGCCGTTCGGCCTCGTCCAGCTCGCGCTGCACCAGCGCGTCGATGGCGGGGTGCGTGATCGCGTTGAGCGTTTCCACGCCGTCCGGCACCTCGTGCAGCCGCCGGACCAGCGCCCTGCGGTCGAGCGTGCCGTCTTCGCGCAGCAGATCGCCGCCGAAGGCTTCGCACAGCTGCAAAAGCACGGGCGAACCGGGCTCCACGATCTCGCGGGCGAGCAGATCGCCGTCGATCACGTACCAGCCGCGGCTGCGCAGCAGCGCGGCCACGGTGCTTTTCCCCGCGCCGGTTTTGCCGGTCAGTCCGTAGCAGATCATGGCGCACCTCCCAGGTCGATCACGCGGAACGCCGCGGCGCGCACGAGCCGGTTGAACACGGCAAGGCCCACGCCGTCCATTTGCGGAAAGCGGGCAAACACGGCTTTTGCGCCCCGTTTGTCCACCTCGCGCAGCGCGCTGAAGATGGCCGCCGCCTGCGCGGCCCCGTCGTCTTCGGCGCCGAAGGCCACGGCGGGCACCGGAAGCAGGGCTTCCTCACCCGCAAAGCAAAGCGCCATCGTGCCGTCGGTTTTGTTGGCGTCCACATAGGCGCAGAACTGCGCGAACGAGCCCTTGAGAATCGTCACAGGCGCGGCGGGCGCGTAGTGTTTGTATTTCATGCCCGGCGAAGCGGCGGTTTTTCCTTCCGCCAGCCGGTGAAGCACGGCGTCGTCGATCTCGATTTCGCCGAGCACGCGCCGGAGCATTTCGGGCGTGACGCCGCCCGGACGCAGCAGCCGCGGCTTCTCGCCGACAAGCGACACCACGGTGGATTCCACGCCCACCTCGCACGGGCCGGCGTCCAGAATGCAGTCGATCCGGCCGTCCATGTCGTCTATGACGTGCTGCGCCGTGGTGGGGCTCGGTTTGCCGGAGCGGTTGGCCGAGGGCGCCGCCAGCGGCACGCCTGCCGCGTTGATCACGGCGCGCGCCACGGGGTGCGACGGCATACGGACCGCCACGGTGTCGAGGCCGCCGCTGACCACGTCGGAGATCCGCTCACTTCTGGGCAATACGATCGTCAGGGGGCCGGGCCAATAGGCTTCGGCCAGCCGCCTTGCGCTGTCCGGAATCTCCCGCACCAGCGCGGGCCACTGGGACAAATCGCTGATATGCACGATCAGCGGGTTGTCGGCGGGCCGTCCCTTGGCGGCAAAAATGCGTTTCACCGCGCCGTCGTCCAGCGCATTGGCCGCAAGGCCATAGACCGTTTCGGTCGGGATGGCGGCAAGGCCGCCGCCGCGCAGAATGGCGCCGACGGTTTCAATCGCCGGATCGCGCGGATCCGCAACGCGAAAATACTGTGTCGTCATGTCGGCTCACCCTCGCTTGCCTTCAGCTTTTCGGCGGTGTCGGCGGTGATCAGCGCGTCGATGACCTCGTCCATGTCGCCGTTGAGGAACTGCTCGAGCTTATAGATCGTCAGACCGATCCGGTGGTCGCTCACGCGGCCCTGCGGATAGTTATAGGTGCGGATGCGTTCGCTGCGGTCGCCGGTGCCGACCTGACTTTTGCGCGCGTCGGCAATCGACGAGAGCTGCTTTTGCTGCTCGAGCTCAAAGAGCTTGCTGCGCAGCACGCGCATCGCCTTGTCCTTGTTCTTGTGCTGGCTGCGCTCATCCTGACACTCCACCACGAGCCCCGTGGGCAGATGGGTGATGCGGATGGCGGATTCGGTTTTGTTGATATGCTGGCCGCCCGCGCCGCTGGAACGGAAGGTGTCGATCTGCAGATCGGCGGGGTTCAGCTCCACCTCCACGTCTTCGGCCTCGGGCAAAACGGCCACGGTGGCCGTGGAGGTGTGGATGCGGCCCTGCGATTCGGTTTCGGGCACGCGCTGCACGCGGTGGACGCCGCTTTCAAACTTGAAGCGCGACCAGGCGCCCTCGCCGACCACGAGAAAGCTGATTTCCTTGAAGCCGCCGAGCTCGGTTTCGTTCGTGCCGAGAATCTCGATTTTGAAGCCCCTGCGCTCGGCGTACATCGTATACATGCGGAACAGCACCGCCGCAAACAGGGCGGATTCTTCGCCGCCCGCGCCGCCGCGGATTTCGACGATCACGTTTTTGTCGTCGTTTTCGTCCCGCGGCAGCAGCAGCACGCGCAGCTCCTGCGAGAGCGCTTCCAGCGTTTTCTTCTGGGCGTCGAATTCCTCCTGCGCCAGCGCGCGCAGTTCCCTGTCGCTTTCGCTTTCCAGCAGCATCTTCGCGTCGTCCAGCGCCGCCTGCGCGGCCTTGTATCGGCGGAAGCAGGTCACGACCGGTTCCATTTTTTTGCGTTCCTTCATCAGCGAGGCAAACGCCGCCGGATCCGACGCCGCGGCCGGATCGCACAGCTTTTGTTCCACTTCCCCGAAGCGCGCTTCCACCGCGCCGAGCTTTTCAATCATGCCTGTTCCTCCGGTCGGGTAATCTTGCGGATGTTCTTTTCGGCCTTGCTGCGCGGGAGCATGACCTCGCGGCCGCAGCCGCGGCAGCGGAGCTTGAAATCCATGCCGGAACGCAGCACGTCGAATTCAAACGCGCCGCAGGGATGCTTCTTTTTCATGGTGAGCACGTCGCCGACCCGAACGTCCATCTTCCGGTTGCCCCTTTCGTATTTTCAAAACTAATAACATATTATACCAGCCTTTCCCGAAAATATCAATCATGCGCCGCAAAAAAGAAGAAAATGCGCGTGAAGTACAATAAACCCGGTCCGTCCCGCATAAGTATGAAAGACGTATCACAGCAGAAAGGAACCAGCCAATGAAACAGTATTACCCCGAAAATCACCTGATCGCCACCGAAGAAAACCGCCGCATCCTCTCCTCCCCCGCCGCGCTCAAGGACGCGTGGTACAACGGAAAGCTGCTGGAGGCGCGGGCCGTCATGTGCGACAAGGATCACAATCTCCACGTCGATCTCGGCGTGATGCGCGGCCTGATTGCGCGCGAGGAGGGCGCCATCGGCATCAGCGACGGCTCCGTGCGCGACATCGCCGTCATTTCGCGCGTCAACAAGCCCGTGGTCTGCAAGATTCTGGGCTTTGCCCCGGGCGAGCGCGGGGAACCGCTGGCCCTGCTCAGCCGCCGTGCCGCCCAGGAGGACTGCATGCGCGACTATGTGCGGCTGCTGCGCCCCGGCGACGTGATCGACGCCGTGGTGACCCATCTGGAGCCGTTCGGCGTGTTCTGCGACATCGGCTGCGGCATCAGCGCCCTCATGCCGATCGACGCGATTTCGGTGTCGCGGATCCCGCACCCCTCGGCGCGGTTCCGGCCGGGGCAAAAGATCAAAGCCGTGGTCAAGGCCCGCGACGCGCAGGACCGCGTGACGCTCAGCTATAAGGAGCTGCTGGGCACCTGGGAGGAGAACGCCGCCTTCTTCAAGCCCGGCGAAACCGTGCCCGGCATCGTGCGCTCCGTGGAACGCTACGGCATCTTCGTGGAGCTGCGCGAAAACCTCGCCGGTCTGGCGGAATACGTGCCCGGCGTGGAGCCCGGGCAGCACGCGAGCGTCTATATCAAGAGCCTGATTCCCGAACGCATGAAGATCAAGCTGATCATCGTCGATTCCTTCGACGCCGCCTATCCGGGCCGGCCGGCGCACTATTTCTTCACCGGCGACCACATGGACCGCTGGGTCTATTCCCCCGCAGCCTGCCCGAAGGTGATCGAGACCGATTTCCGCCAGCCGGTCCTTGCGTGAGAAAAAGCTTTACAAAACGAACAGCCCTGCGGTATAATGAAAAAAAACCGAAACAGGGGTCTGATTCCATGAAGCTGCGCGACATCAACATCCGCGACCCGTTTGTTCTGTTTGAGGACGGAACCTATTATCTGTACGGCACCCGGGGCAAAAATTTCGGCCAGAAGACCGCCGGGTTTGACGTATACACCTCCGCCGATCTGGAAACCTGGAGCGACCCGGCCGTCTGCTTCGATTCCGCCGCGAACGGCTGTAACCGCCACGTCAACTGGGCGCCGGAGGTGCACAAATACCGGGACGGCTATTACATGTTCGCCACCTTCACCGCCGAAAGCGGCCTGCGCGGCACCTATATTCTGAAGGCCGACAGCCCGCGCGGCCCGTTCCTGCCGTGGTCGGAGGGCCCGGTGACGCCGAAGGAATGGGAATGCCTCGACGGCACGCTCTATGTGGACCCGGACGGCGCGCCCTACATGGTCTTTTGCCACGAGCACACGCAGATCGTCGACGGCACGATCGAATACATGCCGCTGACGCAAGACCTCCGGGCCGCGGCGGGCCGCCCGAAGACGATCTTCTACGGCTCGTCCATGCCCTTGGCGGAAAAAAAGCCCGCCGGTGAGCACTACATCACCGACGGCCCGTTCCTCTATCGCACAAAAACCGGCGCGCTGCTTTTGCTTTGGGCCACGTTCCTCGGCGGCCGCTACGCCGAATGCGTCGCCCGGTCGGACAACGGCGGCATCGACGGCAGGTTCGAGCATCTGCCGCCGCTGGTCACCGACGACGGCGGCCACGGCATGCTGTTCCGAAAGGACGGCAAGCTGCTTTTGACCTTCCATGCGCCCAACCGGTCGCTGTTTGAACGCCCGCAGTTCAGAGAAGTCGTCGACTGCGGCGACCATCTGGAGCAAGCGTAAAAGCAAAAAAAGAAGAGACGCACGGGGCCCTTCCCGTAAGGAAGAATACGCCCTAAAATCGCTTCTTTTCCGCGATAACTGCTTTAAAAATCCGCCCAAGGCGTCAGCCTTGCGCGGATTTTGTGCATTGTTCTCACGAAAAATAATCTGATTTTAGGGTGCGCAGCAGTTTTTGAAGAACAAATTTTTTCATAAGGCAAAGCCGGAAGCCGCAGGAAACCTGACGGTTTTCAAGGATTCCGGCACAGCATTTGAGAAAATTAGTCTTCAAAAACCGATTCTTCCTTGCGGAAAGGGCCCCACGGGGCTTTTTTTGTTGCGCGGAATCAGAAATAGAACACATCCTCAAACTGCCGGTCCAGCGCAATGCACAGCACCAGCGCCAGCTTGGCCGTGGGGCAGAACTGCCCGGTCTCGATGGAGCTGATCGTGTTGCGCGACACGCCGACCAGATCGGCCAGATCCTGCTGGGAGAGGTGCTTCTCTTTGCGCAGGGCTTTCAGATTGTTTTTTAATACCAACGCGTCGTTCATAGCCAACCCTCACCTGTTTCGCATCTGCAGAAGCCATGCGACGAGCCAGGCGGCGGAAGCGACGCTATAGCAGAGCGCGATCAACAGCTCGTGGGTCTTTTTCGCTTTGGCGTATTTCCGGAAAAACACGACCGCAAGGCCGGTCATCACCGCGAAGAGCAGCTCGAACGCCGGCCGCCCGAACACCGCGCCGTCGATCACGGCGGCAGCGAGCGCCAGGCAGACCGTCACGATCCAGCCGGCGCGGATGCCCGTTTTCGACAGCTCCACGTCCGCCACGTCTTTCCCTTTGTTTTCGTTCTGGCTGATGGCAAGGATTTCTTCTTTGTTCATCCTGCAAACCTCCTTTTGCCAAGTTCACTTTGCATATTGATTATAACACCGCCAAGTATACTTGTCAAGAGGTTTTACAATCTTTTTTGAAAAGAAAAGCGCACGGCTGTCGTCCGGACAACCGTGCGTTTCTTTTTTGTTATAGCTTGATGTCAAACATCCGCTGCGCGTTCTGATAAAAGATGTGTTCCAGTTCGTCGTCGGTGAGGCCGAGCGACAACAGGTATTCGATCTCGTCCTTCGGGTCCCACATCGGAAAATCGGAGCCGAACAGCACGCGGTCCGCGCCGTAAAGCGCGATCAGCTTTTTTGCCGTGTCGCGGCTGACCCAGTGGAAGGTGGAGGAGGCGTCGACCGTGATGTTCGGGTACTTGTGCAGCGCTTCGGCCGCCTGGGCCCAGACCGACCAGCCGCCGAAGTGGGCGCCGATCATCTGCAAATCGGGGTAATCCTCCAGCAGGGGAATCAGGCGGTTGACGTTGGAATAATCGTAGCGGTAGTCGCCGCAGTGCAGCAGCAGCGGCAGCTTGTGTTTGGCGCACAGCGCGCAGATCAGACGCCCGCGACTGTCGTCGATCGGGAACTGCTGTACGTCGGGGTGGAGCTTGACGCCCTTGAGGCCGAGTGCTTTGAGCTCGAGGATGTCCGCTTCCATGTCGGCGCTGTCGGGGTGCAGCGTGCCAAGACCGGTGAAGCGGCCGCCGCTTTGCCGCACGTTTTCGGCAATGAAGGTGTTGATGGAATGCACCTGATGCGGTGTGGTCGCCACCGAAAAGATGACGGAATGCACCACATGGGCGCGGGCGCTGACCGCTTTCAGCGTATCCAGCCGTCCGTCGAAGTTCATGCCGATGTCATAGAACGAACCGATCCCCGCGGCGGCTTTTTGCGCGATCTTGTCGGGATAGATATGACAGTGGGTATCAATCACAGGAAACATTGCTTGCACCCCTTACGCCGTTTCAATCGCGGCGGCCTTCTCAAGCCCGTATTTCTTCACCGCGTTTTCGCGCATCTTGAATTTCTGGATCTTGCCGGCGGCATTCATCGGGAAGCCGTCCACAAAGTCGATATAGCGCGGCACCTTGTGCTTGGCCATGTGATCGAGGATATACTGCTTCATCTCCTGCTCGGTCATGCTTTCGCCCTCTTTGAGGATGATGCAGGCGCAGATCTCTTCGCCGTACTGCTCGTCGGGCACGCCGATGACCTGCACGTCCTTGACCTTGTCGTGGGTATAGATGAACTCTTCGATCTCTTTGGGATAGATGTTTTCGCCGCCGCGGATGATCATGTCCTTCAGGCGGCCCGTGATGCGGTAGTTGCCCTCCGGCGTCTTGCAGGCGAGGTCGCCCGTGTGGAGCCAGCCGTCCTTGTCGATCGCTTCGGCGGTGGCCTTCGGCATCTTGTAGTAGCCCTTCATGATGTTGTATCCGCGCGCCACGAATTCGCCGATCTCGCCGACGGGCAGATCTTTGCCCGTTTCGGGGTCGATGATTTTGCATTCGATCTCAGGCATGGCGCGGCCCACGGTGTTGACGCGGACCTCCAGCGGGTCGTCGGTGGAGCTCATCGTGCAGCCCGGCGAGGCCTCAGTCTGGCCGTAGACGATGACGATCTCGGTCATGTGCATCTTGTTGACCACGTCCTGCATCTTGCTGACCGGGCAGGGGGAACCCGCCATAATGCCGGTGCGCATATGGGAAAAGTCGGTCTTCGGGAAATCGGGATGCTCCAGCATGGCGATGAACATGGTGGGCACGCCGTGGAACGCCGTGATTTTCTCCTGATTGATGCAGGCCAGCGACGATTTCGGGCTGAAATAGGGGATGGGGCACAGTGTGGTGCCGTGGGTCATCGAGGCGGTCATGGCGAGTACCATGCCGAAGCAATGGAACATCGGCACCTGCACCATCATGCGGTCCGCGGTGGAAAGATCCATCCGGTCGCCGATGCATTTGCCGTCGTTGACCACGTTGTAGTGCGTCAGCATTACGCCCTTGGGGAAGCCGGTGGTGCCGGAGGTATACTGCATGTTGCAGACGGAATGGGGGTCCACGTTGGCCGCAATGCGCCAGACCTCCTCCTTCGGCACGTTGTCGGCGCGCTCGAGCAGCTCTTCCCAGGTCAGGCAGCCCTTCTGGCGGAAGCCGACGGTGACCACGTTGCGCAAAAACGGCAGGCGTTTCGCGTGCAGCGGCTTGCCGGGCACGGTGGTTTCCAGCTCGGGACAGAGCTCCGCCATAATCTTCGAATAGTTGGAATCGCGGAAGCCCTCCACCAGCACCACGGTGTGGGTGTCGGACTGCTTGAACAGATACTCCGCTTCGTGGATCTTGTAGGCGGTGTTGACGGTCACCAGAATGGCGCCGATCTTGGTCGTGGCCCAGAAGGTGATGTACCACTGCGGAATGTTCGTGGCCCAGATCGCCACCTTGGCGCCGGGCTTGACGCCCACGGCGAGCAGCGCGCGGGCGCATTCGTCCACGTCGTCGCGGAACTGCTCATAGGTGCGCGTGTAATCGAGGGTGGTATATTTGAATGCGTACTGGTCGGGGAATTCCTCCACCATCTTGTCGAGCACCTGCGAAAAGGTCTTTTCAATCAGCGCGTCCTTTTTCCAGACGTAGCGGCCCGTTTCGGCGCGGTTGAGATAAAGGTGGTGCTTCTGGCGCGAGGGCGTTTCAAAGGCGGAAAGGTAGTTTTCAAAGTGCGAAAGAATGATGTCCATTTCGGGCAGGTCGGGCATCCACTGCGGCTCCCAGTGCAGCGACAGAAAGCCGTCGTAGTTGACGGAGGACAGTGCGCGCATCACGTCGCGCAGCGGCAGGTCGCCCTCGCCGATCAGGCAGAACCGGCGGCCCTCGCCGTCGTCCTCGCTGTCGGTCAGCTCCACGTGCCTGATATAGGCGCCGAGGTTTTTGATCGTGTCTTCGGTGCTCTCGTTTGCAAGGAACATCGGCTCGTGCACCGCCCACAGCGCGCACAGCGCGTCGCTGGCGAACGATTCCAGCGTCTCGCGCAGCAGCGCCGTGTTGCAGAACAGGCCCCGGGTCTCCAACAGGATGGCGACGCCCTTTTCTTCGGCGGCGTCCACCGTCTGCGCCAGACAGCGCAGCACGTTTTCCCCGGCGTTTTCCCGGTCGCCCGAGGCGTGAACGCTGATATACGGCATACGCAGGGACGCCGCAAACGCAAGCTTTTCTTTGATTGCGGCGGCGTTGGCGTCGGCGTTTTCGTCCGACAGATCCAGATCCAGCGCAAGATTCACCGGGCGGATGTTCTTTTCCGCCAGCTCGCGCACGGTGGCGCCGATGGAGTATTTGTGAAACGGTCCCTCCCGGTCGAACAGGGCGGGATCCATGCCGTCATAAAGCTCAATGCCGGAAAAGCCGAGCTCTTCGGCAAGGGTCAGATAGTCCGCCCAGCCGTAAGACTGCCAGCCGCGGATGGAAAAGGAAAGATTCATGCTCAGCCCTCCTCATAGACGATCTTGTTGAGCGCGTTGAGATAGGCGCGGATGCTGGCGCCGATGATGTCGGTGGAAATGCCGTTGCCGGAATAGAGCTTGCCGTCGGCGCGCAGACGCACGAGCGCGCTGCCCATGGCCTCCTTGCCCTCGGTGACCGCCTGAATCTGAAAATCATCCAGCTCGTAGTGGTGCCCCACGATGGATTCCACGGCAAGGAAGGCCGCGTCGATCGGGCCGTCGCCGGTGCAAAGGCCGCTGAGGCTTTCGCCGTCCTTCTGCAGCGTGATGTGCGCCGTGGCGCGGATCACGTTGCCGGAATTGATCACGTAGCTTTGCAGCACGTAGGCGGGCGGCACCTGCATCGCCGTGGAGGCCACGATGACCTCCAGATCCTTGGCCGTCACGGTCTTCTTGACGCTGATGCGCCTGAATTCGCGGTAAACGCTGGTGTTGTCCTCGTCCGAAAGGTCATAGCCCAGCGCCTTGACCGCCTCCACCACTTGGGTGATGGAATCGTGCTCGCTCAGCTCAAAGGCGGCCGTTTCGCCCGAACCGATGTTTTCGAACGCGCTGGTCTTACTGCGCTCGGTGTGCAGAATCCAGCGGATCTGCTTGACCGCGCGCTGGAGCACGGTGAACTGCATGGAGCTCTGAATGCCGAGATCCATGCCGCGGGTGCGGAAATACTGCGAGATGGTGTCGAGGTCGGCGGCCTCGGCGCCGCTGACGGTCGTTTTGATCTCGCTGACCCCGGCGCCGATGGCGGCGACTGCGCAGGCGTTGGCCATGGAAAAGCCGTCGTTGCACTGCATCCCGAAGCGGATCTCCCGCAGCGCGGGCACGCCCTTTTGCAGCGCGCCGATAAAGGCGCCGAACTCCTCCGCCGTCATGATGCCCGCGTCGTCCGACACGGTGACGAGGGTCGCGCCGGCGTCTATCGCGGTCCGGATCGCGGTTTCCAGAAACTCCGGCTCGCTGCGCGAAGCGTCCTGCGCCACGAACTCCACGTCGGGGCAAAGGCTCTTTGCTTTTTTGACCAGTTTGCCGATCATGTCGAGCACGACGGGCGGCTTCTTGTGGCAAAGGTACTCCATCTGCACCGTCGACGTGGGCACCACAAGCTGCAGTCGCGCCTTTCCGGCGTCCTGCAGGGCGGCCCAGGCGGCCTCGATTCCGGCTTCCTCCAGCGGGCAGGAGACGCACAGCACGCTGCCCTTCACGCCCGCGGCGATCGATTTGATCAGAAGGGCGTCGCGCTTCTCGCCCGAGAACACGGGCAGCTCGATGGCGGAAATGCCGAGCCTGTCGAGCAGCTTCGCAATCTCGATCTTTTCTTTGAAGCTCAGCGAGAGGGCTGTTTTGAGGGTGACGTCGGAACAGGTGACGGTTTGCATCTGGATCATCCTTTCGAAAAAAAATAGCGTCCCTGAGAAAACCTCAAGGACGAAGAAACTCCGTGGTACCACCTTGGTTGCCGCAGAAGCGGCCGCTTTGCCGGATTCCAACAAATCCGCAGCCATGATAACGGGGCTTGCCGGGGTCGCTTACACAGCCGTGGGCGTTGGGCGATCCTGCTCGGGAATGAGACAGCGGAGGCTTCTTCCGGCCGGCTCGCACCATCCGCCGACTCTCTGAACCGCTCAAAAGCACCGCTTAATTCCGTCGCTGCAGTTAAGATATTGGGGCTATTTTAACACGCAAAAGCGCAAAAGTCAACACGAAAAGCGCACAAAGTTGCGGTTTATGCGTCCGCACGCTTGGGCAAGATGACGAAATCAGTCATAGCTGACGGCCAGCCGCGCATAGCGGTAGTCGTCATACTGCAGTCCCCGCGAGGAACGGTAGACGCTGAGCACCAGCCCGACCGCGAGATAAAGGCAGATCACCGAGGAGCCGCCCGCGCTGATGAACGGCAGCGTGATGCCGATGACCGGCAGCAGCTGCGTGCACATGCCGATATTGACCGCCACCTGCGCCATCACCATGAACATGATGCCGTAGCAGAGCATTTGCGCGGCAAAGTTATGGGCGCGCTTGCCGGTTCGGACCACGCGCACGGCAAACAGCGCGAACAGCACCAGCAGCGCCAGCGCACCGAGGAAGCCGAGCTCTTCGCCCACAACGGAAAAGATCATGTCGTTCTGGCATTCGGGAATGGAATTGCTCTGGGTAAAGTCGCCGTGCAGATAGCCCGTGCCGAACAGGCCGCCGTTTTGCATCGCGTGCAGGGCCTGCCGCTGCTGATAAATCTCCTTCGGGTAATCGTCCGGATGCAGCAGCGCCAGAATGCGGTTGCGCTGAATGTCGTCGAACACGCGGTACCACACGATGGGCGCCGCCGCGCCGACCAGCAGGAGCCCGGCCGGGAAATAGAGCCAGTGGACGCCCGCCACGAACAGCATGCCGATGAACATGAGCACGAAGATCAGCGCCGAGCCCATGTCGCCCGTGACGACCACGAGGCCGATCGGGATGGCGGCGTGGATGCACAAAAGCAGCACGTTGCGGAACGACGAGATCTCATGGCGGACTTTGTCGAGATGAACCGAGAAGGTGATGATAAACCCGATTTTCAAAATCTCCGACGGCTGCAGATAGAGGTTGAACCGCGGCAGAATCTTGAGCCAGGAGCGCGCGTCGGAGCGCGCGTCGGGCGCCACGCCCAGCGGCGTGAGCAAAAGCAGCATGAGGCCCACCGAGCCGAGCGCCACCAGCGGCCAGAGCTTGAGGATCAGGTCGTAGTCGATGAACGAGATCACCAGCGCGACCGCGACGCCGAGCATCGTGGCAAGGATCATGACCAGCGCGTCGCGCGAGAGCAGCGCGCCGTCGGCCCTTGTGCGGTAGGAGGCGCTGGCCACCATCAGCACGCCGAACACCGAAAGCAGAAAACAAAGCGCCAGAAACAGCCAGTCGGTTTCCCGCGCAGCCTTGCGCAGCGTTTGACCCTTCACGCCGGTCACCTCCTTTTTTTGACACGAATCGTACTTTCTATATATCATAGCCTATTTTCGCCGAGAATGCAAGAAGTATTTTCCCCGAAGTGTGTGCCGGGGCGTTGACTTCTTCTGTTTTTGTGATAAAATAGAACCATCAAGACAAAAAGGGGGCGGGGGAATGCAGACGTTTGTTACCGACAGCGAGCGCGAAACCGAAGCGCTGGCGGCGCGGTTCGCCTCTTCGCTGCACGGCCCGGTGGTCGTGGCTTTTTTCGGCGGACTCGGCATGGGCAAAACGGCCTTTACCCGCGGCCTGGCCCGCGGGCTCGGCATCGACGCAGAGGTCAGCAGCCCCACCTTTGCCCTCGTGCACGAATATCACGGCGGCGGCAAAACGCTCTATCACTTCGACATGTACCGCGTGGAGAGCTGGGACGACCTGTATGCCACCGGCTTTTTCGATTTCTATGAAACGGGCGGCATTCTCGCCGTGGAATGGAGCGAGAACATCGAAAACGCGCTGCCCGAGCACACGATCCGCGTCACCATTGCCCGCGGCGAAAGCGACACGCAGCGGATCATTACAATTCAGAATTCCGAATTCATCATTCCGAATTCCGAATTGGCGCCCATCCTTTTCGGAGGTTTGAACAAATGAGAATCCTTGCCATCGATACCAGCGCGGTCTGCGCGTCGGTTGCCGTGACCGAAAACGGCCGCGTCCGCGCCCAAAGCAGCACCAACGCCGGGCTGACCCATTCGCGCACGCTGCTGCCGATGATCGACGCCCTGCTGAAAAACAGCGAAACGCCGCTCTCGTCCATCGACTGCTTTGCCTGTTCGGTCGGCCCCGGCTCGTTCACGGGCGTCCGCATCGGCATCGCCGCGATCAAGGGCCTTTGCGACGGCACGGGCAAACAGGCGCTTGCCGTTTCCACGCTGGAGGGCCTCGCCTGGAATCTGCTGGGGCAGAACGTGGTGGCCTGCGCCGTGATGGACGCGCGCTGCGAGCAGGTCTATACCGCGCTGTTCGACGTCTGCGGCGAACGCGTGACCCGTCTGACGGAAGACGCCGCGCTGAAGATTGCCGACCTCGGCGAACAACTCGGGGTCTATCCCGACAAGCCCGTTGTCTTTGTGGGCGACGGCGCCGAAAAATGCGCGGCCGCTTTGGGGTACCCCGCTGCGGCGCCGCTCGTGCGGTTCCAGAGCGCGGCCTCGGTGGCGCTTTGCGCGGAAGCGAGCTTTGACGAAGCAAAGCTCCTCGACGCGCAGCAGCTGCTGCCGGTCTATCTCCGGCTGCCGCAGGCGGAGCGCGAGCTTCGCGCAAAGAATGCGCGGCGCTGATCTGGAATTCGGAATTTCGTATAAAAAACCCTCCCGAGAGGCACAACATACAGATGATAATACAACGTAAAGGAGAATGAATGCTATGATCGCACTCGGCGCAGACCACGGGGGCTTTGCTCTCAAGGAAGAAATCAAAAAACACCTCGACGACATCGGCGTTGCCTACAAGGACTTCGGCACCTACACGCCGGAATCCATCGACTACGCCAAGATCGCCTATAAAACCTGTCAGGCGGTCGTCAGCGGGGAATGCGAAAAGGCCATCCTCTGCTGCGGCACCGGTATCGGCATCTCCATGGCGGCCAACAAGGTCAAGGGCATCCGCGCGGCCTGCTGCTCGGATTATTTCAGCGCGAAGTTCACCCGGCTGCACAACGACGCCAACGCGCTTTGCATGGGCGGCCGCGTGCTCGGCGCGGGGCTTGCCATCGAGATGGTGGACGTGTTCCTCAACACCGAATTTGAGGGCGGCCGCCACCAGAGACGGGTGGATCAGATTATGGCCATTGAAAACGGGACGTTTGAAGGCTGACGAAAGGAGCGCGTTCTTATGAAAAGAATCGTTTCTTTGCTGCTCGCTGCCGTCCTTCTGCTCTCCTGCGTGTGCATCGCCGGCGCGGATTATGATTTTCAGGGCCCGAAATGGGAAAAGCACAGACGCCTGTCGTTTGACGAAACCGGCAAGCTGCGCATTCTGCAGCTCGCGGACGTGCAGGACGGCGCGTGGCTGCCCTCCATTGCAAAGCTGCTCTTGTTCGAAACCGTGCGCAAAACCAAGCCGGACCTCATCGTCCTGACCGGCGACAACATCGACACCTACAGCTGCGACAACAGGCGGCAGGCCATCTTCGGGCTGCGTCAGGTGATGGACATTCTGAACTGCTTCAACATCCCGATCGCCGCCGTGTTCGGCAACCATGACGACGATCCGGAATGCGGGCTGTCGAAGCTCGAGCAGATGGACATCTATGAATCCTATCCGAACTTCATCGGCTATCGCGGCGTCGTTGCCGAAAAGACGGTTGACAAAACCGTGATGAACGTCGGCACCTACAACCTGCCCGTCTATGCGTCGAAATGCAGCGACGAGGTGGCGTTCAACATCTGGTGCTTCGATTCCGGCGACCGCAACCCGGACGATTCCTACGGCGGCTACGGCTACGTCTTCCCGGAGCAGCTGGAATGGTACAAGGCGCAGTCCGACGCGCTGAAGGCGGCGAACGGCGGCGAGCCGGTGCCGTCCATCGTGTTCCAGCACATCATTCCGCCGCAGATTGCCGAAGCGCTGCAGGAGGTGCCCGAGGGCACGCCGGACGCGGTCAGATTCAGCGGCAAATGGTACACTCTGCCCGAGGGCACGGACCTGACGAAGAACCATCTGCATGAAGCGCCCTGCCCGCCGGTGACCTGGTTCAGGCCGGGCTACGCCGAGGTGGAGGCCATGCTGGCGCAGGGCGACGTGACGGCCATCTTCTGCGGCCACGACCATATCAACGCCTATTCGGTCCCCTACAAGGGCATCGATCTTGTCTGCTCGCCGGGCATCACCTACGACTCCTATAACGACGAAAACCGCGGCGTCCGCCTGATCACGATTGACAAATCCGACCCGACCGCCCACGAAAGCGAGCTGCTGCTGGCCTCCGATATTCTGCACAGCCGCCCGCTGCTCTCTTTCATCGCAACGATCTTTGAAAAGATTGATCCGGTGTAAGAGATACAGACGAAACCCAACAGCCGTCCCGCGGGGCGGCTGTTGTTCTTACGTTTTTCTGAACTCTTCCTGCGTTTGCTTGCGTATACTTTAAGGATGTGTTATACTGAACCAAAGGAGGCGACGGCAATGAAACCGTGGCGCATCGTGAAAACCGTGCTTTCCGCCCTGTGGCTCGCTGTCACGCTCACGGGGCTGATCTATTGGTTTGTGACGCTGGCCTATCCGTGGAACGGGACGAACCTGTGGCTGGTGCCGCTCTATCTGGCATGTCCTGTCTGGGCCTTTGTCGGCGCCTTGCTGAGATTAGAACGTCCGCTGCTCTATCGCATCACCAAAACGTTTGTGATCGTGTTGGTGTTGATTCCAACCATCGGGCTCGGCCTTTTCGGGGGCCTGCTTGCGTCGGCGGGCGGCGATTTTGACGATCTGCTTGCGGTCTATCGTCTTGCGTCCGAAACAAACACGCCATCCGCCTATGGCAGATGGGATGCGGAAGCAGAAAACGACCTGTTTCCCAAAGAGATCCCGGCCAATGCCGATGCGGTCGTTTTCCGCTATCAGCAGGTCGGCATATTCACGCAGTTCTGGCAGGATAACGAAGTGACGCTTTCGTTCTGTCTGCCCGCCGATGACTTTGACGTGCTGCGTGATACTGTTCGCAGCCGCCACAACGAAAACCACGGCAATTCTGAACCGGACACCATCGAGGACGGCACAGAGGTCTACTGGGATTGGGAAAGCTTTTCGGGCCATCTGCAGGTGACGCTTGATCCGGCTGAAAACCGCGTGACCTATGAACTGCTGCAATACAGCTTTGAGTAACGGCGCGAAACAACCGCGCAGATACAGTAAGGATGTGTTTTTATGGATCAGAAAGAAGCGCTGCAAACCTACATCGAAGCGACGCAAACACACGCCGCTCAATCCGTTCACGGGGAAGACGCGAAGAAGATCAATCAGGCTTATGACCGGATCGAAGAAAGCGTTCGTGTTCTGATGCAGTCGGAAGAAGGAAAAGCGGAGCTGAAACAACTGCTGCAATCGCCAATCGGCTATGTGCGCGTGTGGACGGCTATGGTGCTGACTGCAGAGGAACCGCGTGCGTGTAAAAAGATTTTGAAAGAGGCGGCGAAAGGAACAGGCGTCTGGGCGGGCACCGTGCGGACATTCCTGGAGGAATGGAAAAAAGGCAAACTTAACAGCGCTTTTTCTTGACAAACCGTGCCATCAGTGCTACAATAGCACCCGAACACGCAATATCCCAAAAGGCTGTGACAAAGACCGCTTTCGTCAGAAGCGTTTGCAGAGAGGCAGTACCACGGCTGGAAGTACCGCCAGACGCAGACAAAAGCGCACCGCTTTGGAGCCGCCGCCGAAACAAGGCGCGCCGTGTGACCGCGTTAAGGTCGAATGAGTGCTGCGGGCAACCGCAGAAACCGGGTGGAACCGTGGAGCTTTTCGCTTCATCCCAGTGCAGATCTGCAGATGGGATGGGGCGTTTTCTATTCTCTCAAAAAGGAGCAAACACAAATGGACAAAGAATTCTTCCTCGCAAATTACCGCCACTCCATGTCGCACATTCTGGCGAAGGCGGTCATCGAGCTTTGGGGCAAGGACGTGCAGTACGCCATCGGCCCGCAGGTGGACGACGGCTTCTACTATGACTTCAGGCTCGAGCACAACATCAACAAGGACGACTATCCCGCCATCGAAAACAAGATGCGCGAGATCCTCAAGCGCAAGGAAACGTGGGTGCGCCGCGAGATTCCCCGCGCCGAGGCGCTGGAACTGTTCAAGGGCCAGAAGTATAAGACCGAGATCATCGAGGACCTGCCCGAGGACGCGATCATTTCGATCTATGAGACCGGCGACGACTTCGTCGACCTTTGCCGCGGCCCCCACGTGGAAAACTCGCAGGAGCTGCTTTCCGTGGCGTTCCAGATCAAGTTCGTCTCCGGCTCCTATTGGCGCGGCGACGAGCACAACGACCAGCTGCAGCGCGTCTACGTCTACGCCTTCCCCGACAAAAAGCAGCTCAAGGATCACCTCGACATGATCAAGGAAGCCATGGAGCGCGACCACAAGAAGCTCGGCCCCGAGCTGGAGCTGTTCATGTTCCACGAGACCGCCCCGGGCATGCCTTATTGGCTGCCGAAGGGCTGGAGCCTCTATAACGCTCTGCTTTCCTATTGGCGGCGCGAGCACCTGCCCCACGGCTATCAGGAGATCAGCGCCCCGGTGCTCAACGAAAAGCAGCTCTGGGTCACGTCCGGCCACTGGGCCCACTATCAGAGCGGCATGTTCATCGCCCCCGTGGACGAGAACACCACCTACGCGATCAAGCCGATGAACTGCCCCAACTCGATCAATGTCTTCCGCAGCCGCGGCCGCAGCTACCGCGAGCTTCCGCTGCGCTATTCCCAGGTGGACGTCATTCACCGCCGCGAAAAATCGGGCGAGCTCAACGGCCTGTTCCGCGTGCAGGAATTCCACCAGGACGACGCCCACATCTTCGTGACCGAGGAGCAGATTGAAAGCGAGATCGCCGACATCATGGACATCGCAAAGTCCATCTACGCCACCTTCGGCCTGACCTATACGGCCGAGCTTTCCACCCGTCCCGACGATTTCATGGGCGACATTGCCCTTTGGGACAAGGCGGAGGAATCGCTCAAGAGCATCCTGACCCATAAGTTCGGCGCAGACGGTTTTGAGATCAACGAGGGCGACGGCGCGTTCTACGGCCCGAAGATCGACCTCGGCATGCGCGACTGTCTGGGCCGCCAGTGGCAGATGGGCACGATTCAGCTCGACTTCCAGCTGCCGCTGAACTTCGGCCTCAAATATGTGGCGCCCGACGGCTCGCTCAAGCAGCCCGTCATGATTCACCGCGCCATCTTCGGCTCGTTTGAACGCTTCATCGGCATTCTGATCGAGCACTTCAAGGGTCAGTTCCCGCTGTGGCTCTCGCCGGTGCAGGTCGCCGTGGTGCCCATCCGTCCCGAGCATAACGATTACGCGAAGAAGCTGGCCGACGCGCTGTTCGAGAACGACGTCCGCTTCGAGGTCGATTACTCCGACCAGAACATGAAGAACAAGATCAAGCGCTTCAAGCTCGAGCGCGTGCCCTATGTGCTCGTGGTCGGCGACAAGGAAGCCGAAAACGAAACCGTTGCGGTCAACATCCGCGGCGTGAAGGACAACAAGTTCGGCGTGCCGTTCGCGCAGTTCCTCGAGAGCGTGAAGGCGCAGAACAAACAGTATACGCTGGAACTGAAAGACGAATTCTGATGCATTCCAGACAAAAGAAAACCGCCCCGAGGGGCGGTTTTCTTCATGAAAAAGGGTTTTGTCGTCTGACCGTGCTCAGCCGACCACGATCTTGCCGGAGTATCCGGCGTCCTGCGCCGCGCGCTTCATGGCGCGGGTCTTCACATAGACTGTGCAGCCGGCGGGCAGGTAGTTGAGGAAGCCGTTCTGCACCAGACCGCGGTCGGTGCCCTCAATGCGCAGCGTGCGCAGGCCGGGGCAGTTATAGAACGCCCACGGCGCGACGTACTCCGTCGTTGTGGGGATCGTCATGCTCTGCAGCGCCGTGCAGCCCGAAAACGCGCTGGAACCGATGGTGACGGTGCCGTTCACGTTCCGGATGGACTGCAGCGACTTGCAGCCCAGAAAGCTGCTTTCGTTGAAATAGATGTGCTGCGACTGCTTGGGCAAGACCAGCGTCTGCAGCGCCGTGCAGTTCTGGAACGCGTGGAACGCGAAGGTCAGCTCGCCCACCTGATTGGGGAACCGCAGCGTTCTGAGCGCCGAGCAGCCCGAAAACATGCCGTAGGCGATCGTCAGATCGGCGGGCCGCGCGCCCGATTCGATCACGGCGGTCGTCAGCTTTTTGCAGTTGGCGAACACGGCGCTGCCGTAGACCGCCGTGTGCAGCACCCGCACCGTGGGGAACCCCGTGCCGGCAAAGGCGCTGTCGTCCACGAAGGCGGCGTTGGAATAGCCGCCGACCCAACTGAGCGCCGCGCAGCCCTGAAACGCGCTTTTGCCGTATTCGGTCACCTTGCCGCTGCTGTTTATGCGCTGCAGAGCGGCGCAGCCGTAGAACGCCCGCTCGGGCACGGCGTGGATTTTTTTCGGCAGCGTGATCGTCTTCAGCGCGCGCATGCCCTGAAAGGCGCTCACGCCGATCGATTTGAGGGCGGCGGGCAGCGTCAGCGATTCCACCTTTTCAAAGTTATAGAACGCGTTGGCGCAGATCGACTTGAGGCTGCCCGGCAGCGTGATGCGGGTCACCCGGCGGTTCCCGGTCTTGATCCCGCTTTTCAGCGAGATGCGCGTCACGGGCTTGCCGTCCACGTTGGCGCGAATGTTGACGGCCGTGGCGTTGGCGGCGGCCGTGTCGGTGTCGAAGTAATCCACCACAACGTAAGACTTGCCGCTGCGGTAATAGACGACGTGGTCAACAACCTGAATCCTTCCGCCGGTCTCATAGGGTCTGCCCCACGCGGCAAAGCACAGCTGCAGCGCCGAAAACAGCGCCAGCAGACCGAGCGCGGCAAGCGTTATCCGCAGCACTTTTTTCATGGCTGCGCCTCCTTTCTGCAGAGTTCCTTTGGGTGTTACACCCGTTCGCGGGTGTTTTGCGCCAGATCACGCATCTGCTTGACGGTGACCCGGCCGGTGAAGCCGTGCGACACAACGGCCTGCTGCATGGTGTCGTTGGGCACGTAGATGCGGCAGGTTGCGGGAATGCCGCGCAGGAAGTTGCCGTTCCAGCTGCGGTCGTAGCGCGGATAGCGCATATCGAACAGCAGCACGTTGTCAGTTTTGAGAATCAGCTTTTTGAGCCCCGTGCAGCCCTTGAAGGTGTCGGCGCCGATCCGGTCGGCCCAGTTGCCGATCTCAAAGCGTCTGAGCGCCTTGCAGTTGCGGAACGCGCCGGCGGGCGCGAACTCGATGAATTCGCCGTTTGTCACGGTCTCCAGCGCCTTGCAGTTCATGAACGCGTTTTCGCCGATGGTCAGATGGCGGCAGGCGGGCAGCGTCACCTTTTTGAGCGCCGTGCAGTTTTTGAAGGTCTCTGCGGGAATGTAGAAGGAAGAGGTTTTGTCATAGAAGGAGCTGCTCGAAACGAAGACCTCCTCCAGCTGTCCGCAGCCGTAAAAGATCGGCTTTTCGCTGCCGTAAAGCATCTGTGTGCTCAGTTCGGTGTAGGGGCTGAGCCAGACGCGGCGCAGGCCGCTTTTGGCAAAGGCGCCCATCATGATCCGGCCGACGCCGTCCAGATTGATCTCCTGCAGCGCCGTGCAGCCGTAGAAGGCGTTGGGATAGATCGTTCCGATTTTGCCGCCGAGGCGGACGCGCTCCAGATTCTTGCAGCCCTTGAAGCAGTTTTGCGGCACGGCGGTCAGCTCTTTCGGCAGATCGATTTCCTTCAGATTATCCATGCGCGCAAAGCAGCGGTCGCCCAGCCGTTTCAGATTCTGCGGCAGCCTGACGGTTTCCAGCGCGCGGAAGACGAACAGGTGCTCGATCTCCGTCACGCTGTCGGGAATCGTCAGTTCCTTCACGGTCTCGTTGCGCGTGTCGGGGTGATAGCGCGCGGTGATCTTCGTGACGGGCACGCCGTCGATCTCCGGCACGATATTGATTTTCACGGCGGTCTTGACCAGCTTGTTGGTGGCAAAGAAGTCGATGACGTGGTATTCCCGGACCACCCGGTTTCCGTTTTCCATAGAAGTGACGTCGTCATAGACCACGCCGTCGATGATTTTGAGATAGGGGTTGTTCGGATAGTCGGGACGCTCGTCATAGTGCGAGCCGGAGCTGTACACCGCCGCGGACGCGCCGAAGCAAAGCGCCAGCAGCAGCGAGCATATCGTCAGCAAAAACAGCAGTTTCTTTTTCATGGGTGAACCCTCCTCAGGCTTTTTCAATCTGGTTTGCGGTGTGGATCATCGTCTGCTCGGGCACGTTGGCCGTGACGCTGTAGGTCAGATCGTTCAGCCGGTAGCGCATTTCGCTCATGTCGGCCTCGCCGCCGAAGACGTAGACCACAACTTCCTTTTCAATGGTGACCACCCGTTCGGCGCCGAGCGCGGCGTAATCCTCGGGCGGAGCTTCGCCGGCCTTCAGGCTGAAGCAGTAGCAGGCGTCGGCGCGATAGACCTGAAAGTCCGCGCAGCGCTTGCCGCCTTCGTTGTAATAGGTCGGCGCGGTGGCGGTCCAGCCCTCCTGCAAAAAGACCTGCGAAAGCGCGACGTCGCGGAACGAATGGGCCGACAGGCTTTCCAGAAGATCCTCCACCTGCATCGAGGCGGGCGCGCCCGGTTCCGTGACCGAGAACGAGGGCAAAAGGTCGATTCTGCCGGTCTGCTGCATCGCGCCGAGCACGGCGGCGGTGCAAAGGACGACGAACGCGGCAGCCGCGGCCAGCAGGCGGCGCGGAGCAAGGCGCCTTTTTCTGCGCAGGCGGTGCAGCGTCTGCTGCTGTTGCCGCTGCAGGTCTTCCTCCGGCGGCAGCTCGAGCGCGCCGGTCTCCTCCAGCAGGTCCAGCAGCGCGTCGATGCCTTCGGCGTCGGGCAGCCCGTCGCCCGCAAGGGCGTCTTCAATGGCCAGCGCTGCGGCGCCGTTCAGCTTTTCGTTCATTTCATGGGTATCGTTTCTCTGCATACGGCATCCTCCTTTCCGCCGAGGGATTCCCGGATTTTTTGCAGCACGCGGGCCCGCAGGCGGAACGCGCGCACCTGCACGGTGCTTTCCGTCACGCCGAGCACTTCGGCGATGGCGGCGTATTTCATGTGAAGCTTGTAATGCATCCGATAGAGCGCCTGATCCTGCTGCCCCAGGGAGCCGAGGATCTCGGCGCCGATTTGAAGCAGCGTTTCTTCGTCGATCTCGTCTTCCTTCAGCCGTTCGACCCGGAAGTCCAGCTCCTGCTCCGCGGCGTCCAGATCCACTTCGTTCTGCAGCCGTTTTCGCTTTTCGCGGAACAGCCGGAGGCTGAGGTTGTGCGCGGCCTTGAACAGCCACGCCTTCACGGCCCCGTCTTCGAGCGCGGGGGCCTTTTGCTGCAGCAGCAGGAAGGTTTCCTGCGTCAGCTCGGCAGCCGCTTCGCGTTCGCCGGTTTTATAAAGGCAAAACCGGAACACGTCGCCGTAGTACGCGTTGCAGATCTCTTCGATCCGCGCCTGTTTCAGCACCCCGCTCCCTCCTTTTTCTTTCCGTCTCATACAGTAATGTCGGTTTTTGCAAAAGCTTACATCTTTTTTTGCATTTTTTTCAAAAAAATTTTTTTCGCTTTCCCGTTCCGGCATACGCTGCCCTCCATTATACATCATCTGCCGCTTTTTTGCAATCGCCGTTCTTTTCGGCGGCCGGCGCCGCGTGCCGGAAAAGTTTCCGCTTCCGCCGCGGTTCGGCAAACTTTTTGCCCGCCATCGTCTAAGATGAACGGGCAACTTCTTTTGAAAGAAAGGATGACGCTCATGAGTGCAAAACTGGAATACGGCGGCGGGGTCGTCCGCGTGCGGTTCAGCGGCGAAATCGACCACCACGCCGCGTCGCTGCTGCGCGCGTCGATCGACAGCGCCATTGCGCAAAAGCGGCCGAAGACGCTGATCCTCGATTTCGGCGCGGTCAGCTTCATGGACAGCAGCGGCATCGGCCTTGTGATGGGCCGCTACAAGCTGATGCAGGCGATCGGCGGCGCCATCCGGGTGGAAAACCTTTCGCCCGGGGCCTACAAGGTGATGCGTCTGGCCGGGCTGGACAGGCTGGGCGAGCTGAAGCAAAAGGAGGTGAGCTGAATGAAAAAGCTGAACGAAATGAAGCTGACGATGGAATCGCGCAGCGTGAACGAGGGCTTTTCGCGCGCGGTGGTGGCGGCGTTCGCCGCGCTGCTGGACCCCACGCTGGAGGAGCTCAGCGATATCAAGACCGCCGTGAGCGAGGCGGTCACCAACGCCATCGTCCACGGCTACCGCGAGCAAAGCGGCCCCGTGTTTCTCACTGCCACGCTGACGGACAAGCCCTCGGTGCGCATCCGCGTGCGCGACAGGGGCGTGGGCATCGCCGACGTTGCCGAGGCGCGGCGGCCGCTGTTCACCACCATGCAGGGCGAGCGCGCGGGGCTGGGCTTTGCCGTGATGGAAAGCTTCATGGACCGCGTGCAGGTGCGTTCCGCGCCGGGAAAGGGCACCACGGTCACGCTGGAAAAAACCATCGGCGGCAAGCGCCATGACGGCTGATACATCCGACCGCGACCGGCTCGTGACCGAAAACCTGCCGCTGGTCCACGCCTGCGCCAACCGTTTCCGCGGCCGCGGCGCCGATTATGAGGAGCTGTTTTCCGCGGGGTGCGTCGGGCTGTGCAAGGCGGCCGGACGGTTCGACGAAAGCCGCGGCTTTTCGTTTTCCACCTATGCCGTGCCGGTGATCCTCGGCGAGATCCGGCGCGTCTTCCGCGACGGCGGCGCGCTGAAGGTGGGCCGCACGCTCAAAGAAAAAGCCCGCCGCGCCATGCACGAAAAAGCGAAGCTTGAAAACGAGCTGCAGCGCGAATGCACGGTGGGGGAGCTGGCAAAGCGGCTCGGGGTTTCGCCGCCGGAGGCCGCCCAGCTTTTAGAGGTGTCGCAGCCGGTGCTCTCGCTGACAAGCGACGACGAGCGCGCCGAACGGCAGTTTGACATTCCGGTGCCGCCGCCCGACGGCCCGCTTTGCGATCTGCTCGCGCTGCGCACGGTTCTGGAAATGCTGCCGCAGCGCGACGCCGACCTGATCCGCCTGCGCTATTTTGAGGGTCTGACCCAAAGCAAAACGGCGGCAAGGCTCGGCATGTCGCAGGTGCAGGTTTCGCGGCGGGAAAAGGCCATCCTGCTGCATCTGCGGGAGCTGCTTTTGAAATAGCCGGCCGTGAGCCGCCCGCAAAGCGGCGTTTTTTCGCGGGAACAAAGCAAAACATCCGCGCAAGGCTGACGCCCCGGGCGGATGTTTCATGCAGCGATCGCGCTGCGTTATTCCGTTTTCATCGCTTCCATTGCGCGGTTCCAGCCCGTCTTCACGTCGGAGACAAAGTCGTCCCAGTCCTTTTCGCCGCGGGTATAACTGAGCAGGCCGCTCGCGGTGTCGCTGCGGAACGTGCCGCCGGGGTAGCCGTCGGAAAGGTCGGGCACCGACGTGACCCCGTCCTTGCCGATTTTGCGCAGGGCGTCGCTGCGCAGCGGATCGCCGGGCAGCTCGTTTTCTTCAAAGGTGGAAAGCGGCGAAGCGTAGCCGAGGTTCTCTTTCACAAAGCGCTTGCCGTCCCCGGCCGAAAACAGCCATTCCAAAAAGTCGACCGCCGCCTGCTTCTGCGCCTCGCTCGCGCGGTCGTTGACCGCAAGATAGCGGTTGACCCGCACCGTCAGGCCGGTTGCGTCCTCGCCGTCCGCGCCGAGATAGAGCGGCAAAAAGTGCAGCTTGTCTTTTTGCAGCGTGCTGCCCTCGGCCTTCTGCAGCGCCGAAAAGCTCTCGGAATCGCTGTAAAGGAACGCCGTTTTGCCCGCGGCGAACTCCTTTTGCGCGTCGGCCGTCGAAACGCTGTCGAGCCCTTTGCGGCCCGAAACGCTGCCGCCGAAGATCAGGTCAAGCGCATCCCGCACCCGGTCGCCCAGCGAGAAGGCAAAGTTCTTCATGCCGCGCACTGCCGCGGCAGCGGGCCCGTCGCTGTCTTTCACGTCGGCATAGACCGCCGGGGAAGCGGCGTGGCGCAGCCAGTCGGCGGAATCGGCGCGCAGGGGCAGATCGGCGAATACGGCGTCGATGCCCAGCTCCTTCTTGTGGGCGGCCATGTCTTCGCAAAGGGCCTTGAGCTTTTGGAAGTCGGTGATCTCGTCCATCGAAGCGTAGCTGGTCTTTTTGTCCTTCAGCGCAAAATAGCGGTCGGTGACGTCCTCGTTATAAAGCAGACCCCACGCCGTGACGTCCACGGGGATCGCCTTGAGCTTGCCCCCGTCGGTCAAAGCCAGCGAACGGTCGCTCAAAAAGGCGGCCAGCGACGTGCCGCCGAGGTCGGCGCAGCGGTCGCGCACGGCGTCAAAGTCGTCCCAGCCCGTGAGCGCAAAGAGCGCGGGCGCGCCGGCGGTTCTGTTCAGCGCGGTCGAAAGCGCGCCATGGTAGGTGGCCGCCGGTTCGCTCTGCACGCGCAGCGACACGCCGGTTTTGGCGCGGTAGGCGGCGGCAATCTCCTCCAGCGCGCCGGAGAGCGCGGGCGAGGCGGAAAGCACGGTCAGCGTGGTGGCCGCCGCGGGCGCGTCGGTGCCGGACGTGTCGCGTTCGCTGGCGTCGGGCGTCGGGTTCTTTTCGCCGCAGGCGGCAAGGCTCAAAAGCAGCAGCGCGGCAAGGAGCAGGGATAACAGTCGTTTCATCGGAAGACCTCCAGTGTTTTTGTGTTCTCCCATAGTGTTGCCGTTTTTTGCCGCGGTATGCATTTTTTTATTTCAGGGGACAGGGGACAGGGGACAGGGAACAGGGGACAGGGAACAGGGGCGCGGGGGAACGCGCGGCTGACCACCTCACCCGTCTTCGCGCAAAGCGCGAATCCACCCTCCCCGCCAGCGGGGAGGGCAAGGCTTTTCGCTTTTATGTTGGCTCTTTCAGCAAAATGGATTTGAACTGCACCGTTTTATAAGAGTTTAACCTATTTAAATAGGCGTTTTGAGTGAAGTGGCATAATCATTTTGAGGACACACAGAAAAGATTAAGTCCCTGCCTTCCCCGCTGGCGGGGAAGGTGGCATCGCGCCGCAAAGATTATGCTATGTCAAAAGTTAGCAAGCGCGATGACGGAAGAGGTGGCACGCGCCCACACGATTCGCGGCTTGGCGATTCTGTAAAGAGCGCGTGACGGGTGAGGCAGGCCCCTCCCCGCCGTCAAAGAAACAAAACCCCGCTTTGACCGATGTGGTAAAAGCGGGGGTTATTCTTTTATGTGCTTGATGATGTCCTGCACCTCGCAATCCAATACGAAACAAAGTGCATCCAGCGTTTTTGTGCTGATATCCTTTCCTTGCTTTATTCTGAAAAAAGTGTTGGCAGAGAAGCCCTCGTGGTAGATCAGATGATAAATTGTGATATTTTTTCGAAACAATGTTTCATAAAAAGGCTGATAGCTAATCATTTTCCATCACCTTTTATAGATTAGCATATTTAATCTATTGACTATGGCTAACAAATTGAGTATAATGTTATTATGTTCAATATATTGAATATAATCAATCATTTAAGGAGGAATACCCTATGAAAACAGCGCGAAAACTTTTATCCGTCCTGCTGGCGGTTTTGATGCTGACAACCACCATGGCAATCGCCGCCGTGCCCGCCCAAGCCTACAGCGCCATTCAGTTCGGCAACTATCCGCAAACGAAAGTCACCGCAACCACCGCGCTCAGCAACGCCGCGGCGAATGCAACCTGGAAGAGCTACAACTATTATATCGGCAACGGTTATTATGACGGCGAAATGTATCAGGATGACTTTATGAAATATGCCGATTTCTTTTCCGGCGGCGTCAAATACCGCGCCGTGAAGTTTACGCAATTTAGACCGAGAAGTACCAGAAATACCTCCAGTGCTTCCAACTCCTATCAGGACGACAACGGCTATTCGCTGGACACGACCTATTATTTCAAATATGAGCCGCTGACCTGGCGCGTGCTGGATGCATCCACGGGTTTGATTGTGTGCGACAGCATCATTGATTCCCAGGCTTATCAAAACAGTGTTCGGGAAAGCGGCGGCGATTACTATTATTGGAGAACCTCGACCTATGCGAACGACTATGTCTTATCGACAATCCGCACCTGGCTGAACAATGATTTCTACAATACTGCATTCAACAGTGCACAAAAGGAAAACATCAAAAGCACAACGGTTGATAACACCGCCACGAACCGAATCTATTTGCTGTCCTACAGCGAAGCGCAAAACAGCAGCTACGGCCTGTCTTCTGCCTCTGCAAGAAAGGCAAAAGGCACCGACTACGCAAAATGCCAGGGCCTTTATGTGAAGAGCAGCACCGGTTTTTCCAGTTGGCGGCTGCGCTCTGCCGGCATTTATTCCGACTGTACCTGCTTTGTTGCCTATGATGGCGACATCGGCGGTAGCAACAACTACTACTACAACAACGATGTCAGCAATACGGACTACGGCATTCGTCCCGCTTGCAAATTGTCCAGCCTGACGTCGGATACCACAATGGCTGATGTTTACACCATCAGCGCCTCCGCCGACCCGTCTGCAGGCGGCACGGTCACCGGCGCCGGCGCCTACGGCAAGGGCGAAACCGTGACCCTGACCGCCACACCGAAATATGGCTACAACTTCACCGGTTGGTACAGGGGCACCACAAGGGTGACCACCAATACGAGCTATTCCTTCACCGTGAGCGCCGACGCAGCCTATACGGCGAAGTTTTCGCCCCTCAGCTACACTGTTACGGCGAATGCGGGCACCGGCGGCAGCGTGACCGGCGGCGGAACCTTTGCCTACAACACCAGCACAACCGTGAAAGCGACGCCGAGCACCGGTTACACCTTCAACGGCTGGTACAAGGGCAACACAAGGGTTTCAACCAGCGCAAACTATACCTTCACCGTGACCGAAAGCGTGAGTCTCAACGCGAAGTTTGACCGCATCTATTATAACGTCACGGTGAACGCAGGCGCGGGCGGCGCAGTCACCGGCGGCGGCAGCATTGAATACGGCAAAAGCGTGACAGTCAAGGCCACGCCGCTCATCGGTTACCACTTCCTTTGCTGGTATGACGGCACAAGCAACGTTTCCTCCAGCGCAAGCTACACCTTTACCCCGACGAAGAACGTGACCTTGAACGCAGTCTTTGAAGAGGATGCCCCGGTGACCTACACCGTTACTGCCAACGCTTCCACGGGCGGCACGGCTTCGGGCGGCGGCAGCTTCACCGCGGGCTCGAGCGCAACCGTGACCGCTACGCCGAACAGCGGCTACCATTTCATTGGCTGGTACGAGGGCGACAGCAAGGTCAGCGGCAGCGCAAGCTACAGCTTCAGCGTGAGCAAGAACGTCACCCTGACCGCGAAGTTTGAAAAAGACGCTGCGCCTGATCCCGGCCAGCCGGACAACCCGCAGCCGCAGCCCGACCCGAACATGTGCCATTGGTGCGGCAAGGTGCACGAGGGCTTCTTCCAGAAGATCATCGGCTTCTTCCACAATATCATGGCAAAAATCTTCGGCGCGAAGTATTGATGCAGTGCCGATCATCGGTCGGCTCTGACGAAAAACCCACCCACAGAAAAAAACAAGCCCGGCCGCTTGACAAAAGCGGCCGGGCCGGTATCATAATAGTACAAGAGAGCTATCCGATAGACGGTTAGCCCCGCGAAGTGGAAGAATTAACCGCTCAGGGTCGAATCAGGGCGGTTATTTTTTATTGCCAGAATGATAGCGAGTATTTCTTGCAGCGGCGGGCGAGAATCCGACCGCTGCAAGCGTTTTCCCGCCAACGGTGCGCGGCGGCGGGGTGGCCTCACCCGTCTTCACGCTTCGCGCGAATCCACCCTCCCCAAAGGGGAGGGCAAGTTTGACTTCGGGCTTGCCGCTGCGTTGGATTTGTCCTGATTCTGTTTGATCGCGGCGTTGGTTATAGACTGTGAAGCTATGATAAAACCTAACGGCAAAAGTATCACGCCCTTGCCCTCCCCTCTGGGGAGGGTGGCACGCGCCCACACGATTCACGGCTTGGCGATTCTGTAAAAAGCGCGTGACGGGTGAGGTCGCGTTCCCGCTGCCACTACGGCAGAGCGGCAGCAGCGAAAGAGGCTTGACCCCCGCCGCGGTTGGGGCGGTTCCCTTCGCGGGGAACCGTTTGCTGCAACCGCCTGCGTGCCCCGCGTCAATTCCGAATTCCGCATTCCGAATTCCGAATTGAAAAAGCGGCCCGCAGGCCGCTTTTGCTGTCGACTGTCGACTGTTGACTGTCGACTCAATCTTCCGGATATCCGTTCGGGTTCTGGCTTTGCCAGCGCCAGGAATCCTCGCACATCTCTTCGATGCCGCGTTCGGCGGTCCAGCCGAGCACCTCTTTGGCGCGGGTCGGGTCGCTGTAGCAAACGGC
>JAEEUW010000152.1 GCA_016290665.1 Clostridiaceae bacterium
GCGCGCATGGTGTCGTGCGTGCCGATATGGTTCATCAGAATATCGGTGACGCACTTGGGATAGTTTTCGATGATCGTGAGAATCTTATCGGAAAAGCCCTCGGCCGTGCCGGAGCGGATGAAGGAAAGAATCGCTTCGGCAAACGGATAGTTCATGACAGAATCGAGCTGTCTGCCCTGCAGGTAGCGGCGCCGTTCGCCGTAGCTGCATTTATTGGAAGCGTCTTCCCATACTTCCCCCAGAATCAGCGCGTCCGGATTCTCGGCCTTTACGCTTCTGCGGAACGCGTCGAGAAACACGTCGGGCAGTTCATCCGCCACGTCCAGCCGCCATCCCGAAACGCCGAGCCGCAGCCATTTGCGGGCAATGCCGTTTTCGCCGGTGATATATTCAATGAAGGAAGGATCGTCCTCCTGCACCTCCGGAAGGATATCAACGCCCCACCACGCATCATATTTCTTGGGCCAGCGTGTAAACTTGTACCAGTGATAATAGGGACTTTGCTTTGATTGATAGGCGCCGACGGAATCATAGCGTCCGTATTTATTGAAGTATTTGCTGTCGTCGCCCGTATGACTGAACACACCGTCCAAGATCACGGCGATGCCGCGCTGCTTCGCTTCGCTGCACAAAAGGCGAAGATCATCCTCCGTGCCGAGCAACGGGTCGATTTTTTCATAATCCCCGGTGTCGTAGCGGTGGTTCGACTGTGCTTCAAAGATCGGATTCAGATACAGACAGGTGACGCCGAGCGACTGCAGATAGTCAAGCTTTTGGCGGATGCCCTCCAGATCGCCGCCGAAATAGTCGTTGTTCAGCACGCGGCCTTCCTTTGTGGGCTTCCAGTCGGGTTCGCCGCCCCAGTCCGGCCGTGCGATCCGGTCAGCCGGCACGTTCCGCTTCGGCGTACCGGAAGCGAAAAAGCGGTCCGGGAATATCTGATAGATCAAACCGCCGCGCAGCCAGTCCACGGCGTGGAAATCTGCGTCATAGACGGTCAGCTGCCAGTCATGCAGCCCGCCGTAAAGCACGCCGCAGCAATCGCCGTTATGCCGGATTGCAAGCGTGCCGAAGGGCGTGACGTATTCAAAGCGGTAATAATACAGGCCGCTCTCGCGCGGGATATAATCGACGCACCACCATTCCTCGCTGTCGCCCTCCATGCGCAGCCAGAACAGCGAAAAGCTTTCGTCGCCGCAGCCGTCGCGATGCAGACAGAGATTGACGCCGCTGCACTGCAGGGATCGCGGGAGCACCACCTTGAAGGTGATCTTTTCGCCGGCCTTCACTGCGGAAAAAGGCGACTTGAACAGTTCGCAGCGCGAACGGTAGGCAATGTGTTCCATATGGGTTGCGCTTCCTTTCACCGCCGTTCTTTTCACCCGGAACGGCGCATATCCATGGTAATGATTCCAGATCGGAAAGGTTGATTAAAATGTTTCTGTTTTCGTTCAGACTGCGGCAGCTCAAAGCTTTGGGCTGCGTGCTGATGATTCTGACGCTTGCGCTCATCGGCGGCATCTATCTGGTGCGGCACGACGCAAAGCCGGTTTCCGCCCGCACGGGCTATGATCTGCGCGCCGGCTCCGAAGAGGAACGCGCGCGGTTCTTCCGGCAGTTTTCGGTCGAGATCGACCCGGAAAGCAAAACCGTCAAGGAGGTCGTCCTTCCGCAGCCGCTCGACGAGGTCTACGAGACCTATAACGAGCTGCAGCTGGCGCAGGGCTTCGACCTGATGCCCTACGGCGGCAAGCGGGTCAAATGCTATTCCTATGCCGTTCTGAACGCGCAGCCGAAGGACGGCGACGACAGTCCCATCCGCGCCACGATCCTTGTCTATAAAGGCAAGGTGATCGGCGGCGACATCGCGTCGACCTCGTTCAAGGGCAGCATGGAAACGCTTATTCGGGAATAATCCACTGCTGCATGGGCTCCAGCAGCCGGGCTTCGGCGCGAACCTGCAGCCAGAGACCGTCCGGGCGGTATTCCTCCGCGAGTACGGCGCCCTCGTCGCGCAGCCTTGCCGCGTCGGCGCCGTGCTGAAACGGAATCAGCATCTGCACCTCGCGCACCGTCTGCGGCAGCGCGTCGCAGATGGCCTGCAGAAGATTATCGAGCCCCTTCTGCTCCAGTGCGGAGATCATCACCGTGCCGCGGAAGGTCGGCATGGCGTAAAGATCGCCCACGACGTCGCATTTGTTCATGACGGAAAGAATCGGCTTGTTTTCGCAGCCGAGCTCTTTCAGCAGCTGTTTTGTGACCTCCAGATGCTCGCTTGCGTGTTCGTCGGAAGCGTCGCAGACGTTGAGGATCACCGTGGCTGAGGCGGCCTCTTCCAGCGTGGATTTGAACGCCTCCACCAGTTTATGCGGCAGA
>JAEEUW010000073.1 GCA_016290665.1 Clostridiaceae bacterium
TGCCTGCTGCTGCTTTGCGCGTCCGGCTATACGCTGTTCGGCGTGGCGCCGGCAAGGATTGCCGCCTGCTATTGCGTGCTGGTCTTCGCCGGGTTTCAGGGCGCGCGCGGCGGGGCCACGGCGGGCGTCTGCGCCGGACTGTCGCTGGCGGCGTTGCCCGGCGCGCGGTTTCTGCTGGCGCTCTATACGCTGCCGGGACTTGTGAGCGGCGTGTTTTCGCCCCTGGGCCAGATTGCCATGGCGGTGTTCTTCGCCGCCGCCGCGGCGCTTGCGGCGTTTTTGCAGGGCGTCAGCGCGCCGGTGCTCTGGTGCCTGCTGGAAATCGGCCTAGCCGCGGCCGCCTATGCGCTGACCCCGGCCCGGATGCTCGACCGGCTGCGCGCGCTGCTGCAGCGGCACGGGCTCGTGCCGGATATCCGCCAGCAGATGACCGTTTCGGCCGATCTGCTGCGCGCCGCGGCCCGCGTGAGCGAGATCTCCGGCGTGATCGAAGAGGTCGGCGGCAGGCTCGACCGCGTGCTGAATCCGGAGCTGGAGCCGATTTTCGTGCGGCTGCAGCAAAGCGTCTGTCAGGGCTGCCCGCGCAAAACCGCCTGCTGGCACGACCGCTACGCCGCCACCGCGGCCGACATTCTGACTATGGCGGGCATGGCGGAGGACGCGTCCGCCGCGACCGCGCTGCAAAAGCAGTGCCCGCGGGCCGACGCGCTGCGGCACGGCGTGGCGCAAAGCTACGGCGATTTCGTCTCGGGCCTTGCCTCGCGCGAAAAAATCCGCGAGCTGCGCGGCGTCGTGGGCGACCAGTTCGATACGATGGCCGCCTTTCTCGAGGAGATTGCCGCCATGGTCCGCACCGGGCGCGTCAGCGACCCCGCCCGGGCACGCACGCTGAAGGCCGCCCTGGCCGACGCGGGACAATATACGGACGCGCTGCACGTGTTTACCGAGCCTTCGGGGCGCGTCTGCGTGGAAATCACCATGCTGGAGGACGCGTTCTCGCTCGATTTTGCCGCCGTCCGTGCGCTGCTGCAGCGGCTGACGGGGCGGCGGTTCGCGCAGGAGGAGATCTCGCTGTTCGATCTGCGCACCACGATCACGTTTCTGGAGCAGGCGCGGCTGCGCGTGCTGTTCGGCAAGGCGCAGATCGCCCTTTCCGACGACGCGGTCTGCGGCGACTGCGCAGCCACCCTCACCGATCCCGCCGGCAGCCGGATTGCCCTGCTCAGCGACGGCATGGGCACCGGGGCGCGGGCGGCGGTGGACGCCGTGCTGACGGCAACGCTGCTGGAAAAGCTGCTCAAAAGCGGCATCGGCTTTCCGGGCGCTCTGCGGCTTTGCAACTGCGCGCTGCTGGTCAAGTCGAGCGACGAATCCATCGCCACGGCCGACGGCCTTTGCGTCAACGTCTACACCGGACAAGCCTCCCTCTTTAAGGCGGGCGCCGCGGTGTCGTTCTTCCGCCGCGGCGACAGGGTCACCGTGATCGAAGCGCCCTCGCTGCCGCTGGGCATTTTGCGCAACGTGGGCGCGGCGCAGCGCGATCTGCTGCTGAAGCCGGGCGACATCGTGCTGCTGGTTTCCGACGGCGTCACGGCGGGCGACTGCGGGTGGCTGAGCGACGAGCTGCTGGCGTGGAGCACGAACAACATGGACGATCTGGCCGCCCATATCGCGGCGCTGGCAAAGCTGCGCAGCGACGAGCTGACGAAGGACGACGTCACCGTTGTGGCGGCAAAAGTGCTGGAAAACGCCTGACGGGATTTCCGCTTCGGATTTTCGCGTGCATCTTGCATTTCTCTTTGTCTTCCGCTATAATGAAAGCAACACGAAGAAGAAAGGGAGAGCTGTATGAAGAATCCGATCAAGTTTTTCTTTTCCCGCGAAGAAAGCGACGTCAAGGTTGCCAACAACCGGCTGCTGTCCTATGCCGTCGGTCTGGCCGGCCAGAACATGAACTACGGCTTTGTTTCCAGCCGTCTGTTCGTCTTCCTGAACACAGTGCTCAAGATCGATTCCCGCGCCACGGGCTGGATCACCGGCTTTTCCACCCTCTGGGACGCGGTCAACGACCCGATCATCGGCACGCTGGTGGACGCGCGCAAGTTCAGGCCCGGCCGCAAGCTGCGCCCGTTTTTGCTGTATCTGCCGCCGATCATCGGTCTGATCACGGCCGTCATGTTCTTCGACTTCGGGTTCAGTCAGACGCAGACGATCATCTTCATCATCGCCGCCTATCTGATGTATGATATCATCTATTCCTATCAGGACGTGGCGCTGTGGGGCATGATCCCGCTTTCAAGTCCCAATTCCGAAGAGCGCGGGCGCGTGTCGCAGTGGGTTTCCATCGGCGCCGGCGCAGGCTCCACGGTGGCCTCGCTCTTTCCCCAAGTCCGCCAGGGCATCGTCAACAGCGGCCTTGCCAGCGAAAAAACGGCCTATTTCATCGGCGCGGTTGCCTTCGGCTTCGGCGGCATGCTCATTTCCATGCTCGCCTACCGGATGAAGGAGAAGGTGCTCTATGAGCACAAGGAAGAAAAGAACAGCGTTTGGAAGAATCTGGCCACGCTGCGCCATAACCGCACGCTGCTGATCATCTGTCTGGCGCGGTTTGTCGCCTGCTTCTCCCTCACGCTGCCGTGGGAATACTTTTTTGAAACCCAGGGCATGACCGTGTCGTTTTTCGGTCAGGAATTCAGCCACGCCACGCTGCAGCTGATCTATACCTTCCTGCCCGGTATTCCCGGCGCCTTCGCCATGTTCTTTGCCACCCGCTTTGCTGAAAAGATCGGCGGTATGAAGCGCATCCTTGTGGTGGCCGAGACGTTGGCGATCTCGATCCGCCTCATCTGCTTCGTGCTGGGCGCCAACAACCGTTTCCTCAATCCGTGGATCCTCTGCGTGATCATGGCGCTCATGGCTGTCATCGGCATCCCGACCAGCATGAAAGACATTGCGCACCGCGCGCTGATCGCCGATTCCATTGATGAAGTGGAGCTCAAGACGGGCGAACGCACCGAGGGTATCTCGTTCTCGATGCAGAACTTCATTTCGAAGCTGACCGGCGCCGTCAGCAAGTTCATTCAGGGCTATCTGCTGCGCTGGATGGGCTTCAACGAAAAGATCACCGACGCGGCGGGCAACATGCTCGAGGGCACCGCGGCCATCCGCGCCCACGGGCCCGAAACCCGGATCGTGCGCTTCCGCTGGCACCAGTTCATGCTGGGTCCGGCCATCGGCTCGGCGCTGTATCTGATCGTGATTCTCTTCCTGCGCGACGACCGCAGCCACATGGCCGAGGTGGAACGCCAGCTCAGAGAAAAGCGCGCGGCGGCCGCCGAATCGGAAACGGACCGGGCAAAAGCCGAAGCCGTCAGCGAATAAACCGACCATCGGCGGAAAAGCCGGAAGGCCTTCTGCATGCAGAACGGGGGACGGGATTGCGTACTGCGCATTCCCGTCCCCCGTTTTCTGTTGAAGGGCGCTTTTATTGTCGTTTGATCCGGCCGACGATATAGTCGGTGCCCACGTCGGCGGCAAGCCGGAACGGGCCGTCCTTGCCGGCGTCCCAGATGTGGAGATAGGCCACGGCGGTCTGGGTGCCGTACCACGTCTTATAGGGATAGACGATATAGAACAGGCCGGAGCCCGCGTAGTCGAAGCCCTTGGTGCCGAACGACCGGCGCCAGCCGCGGATGCCGCGGGTCTTGTCGAGCTCGCCCGCGGGGTAAAACGAGAGCACGTTGCCCTCGGTGCCCTTGGGCTGACCCTTGAGCTGTTCGCGCGTCGGCTTCTCTTCGCCGTCAACGGCGAAGACGCAGAACGGCTGAAACGAGGATTTCACCATCTGATAGGTGCTCAGCAGCCAGACGTTCAGTTCGTCGAAGTAGGTCATGGTCTGCACGCCGTAATAGGTGTTGCCGGTATAGAGGAAGAATTTGCCATTCCCCTTTTCGGGGCCGCTGCGGTGGGCCTTTTCCCCCTCGCCGGGCGTCGCTTTGCCGAACGTGTCCCACCAGCCGTCGGTGTCATACTGCACCAGCACCTGATAGTCGTTGTCGCGGCGCTTTTCGTTGGCCGAGATGATGTAGGCCGCGGTGAGCAGCTTCTTGCCCCGGCCGCCCGTTTTGAACGAGGGGCCGAAGGTCAGGCCGTCGATTCCCGTGCAGCCGAAGCGGTGGTCGGCGCCGTCGTTGCCGCCGTCGAATCTGCCGTTGCCGTTCACGTCGAAGCGATAGTCGTCCCAGACCGCCTTGAGAAAGACGCTGCGCGCCACGTTGGTATTCTTCCAGCTGATGTTTTCTTTCGTGATCTTGCCCGGGTCGAACATCACGATATAGAAGCCCGCGCGGCCCGTGGGGTAGTAGCTGCAGTAGAGATAGCCGTCGTCACCGAGCGCCAGGTCGCCAAGATGGCCCTTGAAGCCGCTGACCGTGCCCAGAATGTTGCCGTCGAGGTCGCATTTGACCAGCACGGAGGTGTAGGAATAATAGATCAGGCTGCGTTCGCTGTCCACGGCGATGCCCTGGCAGTGCTTGACGTCCCAGTCGCCGCCCATCAGCGACAGCGGCAGCAGATCGATCAGCGTCAGGTTGTCGAGGTCGATCACCGTTTCCTCGGTGACCGGGGGCGGTTCGGTCTCGGTCTCGCTCGTCGGCGGCGCGGCGGAGGGCGCTTCGCTCGTCGTCTGCGTCGTGGTGGTGTTGTAGGAAACGCTGACGTCCGAGATCGTGGTCGTGGTCGGCGTCCGGCGCTGCACGATCAGCAACGCGCCGAGCACCGCGGCGGCCAGCAGCACCGCGATCAGAACGGCGCTCATCCGTTTTTTCATGAAAAAGCCCTCCTTTCCCTTTCGTTCGGGTAAAAAAATTGTCAAGAGGGACCCCTTGACAATTCCTGCTCTTTCTTTACGCGAGAATTTCGCCCATCAGGCCCGGGACGCAGCCCGCGGCGTTGGATTCGTCGGTGTCGATATGCATGGCCAGCGCATAGTTCTTGCTCACGCGGACCACCACGTCGCCGAAGATCAGCGAGCGTTCCGGGGTATCCACTTTCACGGAAACGATCTGCTTATCGGCAAGGCCGTATTTTTCGGCGTCTTCCGGAGTCGCGTGGATGTGGCGCTTGGCGATGATCACGCCGTCGTTCAGCTCCACTTCGCCCTTGGGGCCCACGATCTTGCAGCCGGCGCTGCCCTTGAGGTCGCCCGATTCGCGGATCGGCGCCTTGACGCCGATGGAGCGCGCGTCGCCGGCGGAAAGCTCCACCTGGGTTTCGGGGCGGACGGGGCCGAGAATCGACACGGCGGGGAAGCTGCTCTTGGGGCCGATGACCTGCACGCGCTCTTCGCACGCGAACTGGCCGGGCTGCGACAGGTCCTTCTTGTGGGTCAGCTCGTAGCCTTCGCCAAACAGGATGTTCAGCACGCGGCGGCTGACGTGGACGTGACGCGCGGATGTTTCAACGAGAACGGGTTTGTTCATTTTTCAGTTCCTCCCGGAATAAGATACAGGTTTCACGTCGCGGGGCGACATCTTGTTTATTTTACAACAAAGCCGCGCGGATTTCAACATTGTTTCAAAAAAATCATGCAAAACGCGGAAAAATATGCTATAATATAAAGCAGAAAGGCGGTGATTCCCGTGACGGACGCCATGACGCTGCTGAAAAGCGAATGCGAAGCCTGTCAGAACTGCCCGCTGGGCGCAACGCGCACGAACCTTGTGTTCGGCGTCGGCTCGCCAAAGGCACAGGTGCTGTTCGTGGGCGAAGGCCCGGGCGAGCAGGAGGATCTGCAGGGCGAACCCTTTGTGGGCCGCAGCGGACAGCTGCTCGATAAGTATCTGGAGCTCGTCGGCATTCCGCGCGACGGCGGCAAGGTCTACATTGCGAATATCGTCAAGTGCCGCCCGCCGCACAACCGCGACCCGAAGCCCGAGGAGAGCGAAAGCTGTCTGCCGTGGCTGCGGCAGCAGGTGCGCCTCATTCGCCCAAAGATCATCGTCTGTCTGGGCCGGATTGCGGCGCAGCGGCTGATCGACCCGGACTTCCGCGTCACGCGCGAGCACGGCGTGTTCCGCGAAAAGGGCGGCATCCTCTTCATGGGCACGTTCCACCCGGCGGCGCTGCTGCGCAACCCGGCGCAAAAGAAGGACGCGCTGGCGGATTTTCAGGCGCTCAGGGAAAAGATGGAAGAATTGAGAATTGAGAATTAAGCTTTAAGAATTGAAAATACAGCGCCCGTCGTGCCGATCAGGGATCGGCCGGGGCGCTGTGTTTGTAAGCATTCGCCAACAAAACGATGGGAACGGCCATCACGTTTCCAAAACCGCAAGGCCTTGCGCAGCACTTTGCGGGGGCATGTATCTTTTGAGAAATGTCCGCAGGGTTGGAAACCAAACACGGCTGCGGAAGGTGCAAGGCCGACCCGTCGGCATTATGGGTTGAGGCTGATTGTCGCGGTAGGCGAAATAAGACGGCGCTTTCGCCGTATCCGAAGCCCGGGGCTTTCTTTCTCTTTTCTGCGGACTTTCTCTTTCTTTCGCCCGAAAGAAAGAGAAACCGCCGTCTTGGTTGAAGCTGGCGGCAGCGGGAAACCGGGCCGCCGGAACGGCGGCGCTGCGGCGTTTCCTTTCGCGGGGCATCGTTCCCCGCAGCGCACCGCGTTTGGCGCGTTTCTGGCCTCTGTCTTCTGTTTTCTGTTTTCTGAAAAAAGCGTCCCGAAGGACGCTTTTTTCATGCATGCCACGCCAGCTTATACGGCACGGGATAGATCGCGCGGAACTGCGCGAGGGTCGTGCGGGAAGCCGAAGCGGGATCGTTGACCGTGAACGAACCGTCGCTCAGGGCCTTGCCGTCCCAGCCGGTCACGACGCACCAGTGCTGGGTGCCGTTGGTTTTCTTGCTGCCGAAGATCACGGGCTTGCCGCTTTGCAGCACGTCAAGGATCTGCCGCAGGCAGTCGTCCCCGGCCAAAGCAACGTCGTAATCCGCCGGCCAGTAGAGCGCGCCGCCGGGCATATAGCGCAGCTTTTGCGCCATCGCCTTGGGCGTCACGGTCCTGCCGGTACGGAACGACTCCGTCATGGCAAGGCAGGTCGTCGTGCAGCCGATCGTGCCGATGGTGCCGCCGGAAGTGCCGACGGCCACGTTCTTCCAGCGTGCGTCGAGCTGGCTGTAGCGCGGCACGTCGAAGCGGACCGCCTTTTGCGCCAGATAGCGCGAGGCAACATAGCCGAGCGAGCTGCCCCGATAGAGGACCTTGCTCCAGCCATCCGACTGCGACAGCACCGCCACGGCCTCGCCGTTTGCAAGCCGCGTTAAAACGGCGGCATCGGTGCTTGCGGCCTTGCGCACGTTGAGCGCGGCCCCGCCCGTGCTGACCGTCGTCAGGTACGACGCGGCGTACACCGCGAGGTAATCGCCGTGGCAGTAGCCCGTCTTCGCCTTGTCATAGCGCACCTTCCACCAGCCGCCGCTTTGCTCCAGCAGCGTCACAAGCGTGCCGTCCGGCAGCTTGTCCGCAATCTTTGCGCTTGTGGAGGCCGCCGTGCGCACGTTGAGGTTCGCCTTGCCCGTCTGCACCCTTGCCGCCGCGGGACTGTCCGACGCCGCGAACGCGGGCAGAGAAAGCGCGCCGAGCAGCAGCAGACACACGAGTGCAAAAGAAAGAAACCGTTTCATGTGTCACCTCCTTTTTCGGGGGACCCGAAGGGATGGTGAGATCTCACGCTTTGGAGTATAGCACGCCGCGGCCGTTTTGGGAAGAGGCCAAATGCTGGAAGCGGCCAGTCGCCGGTCGTCGGCGGTCGGCGCCGCAGGCTGCGCGCCGCAAACTGAAAAAACCGCTTGAACAATCGGAAAAAGTGTGGTATGATAAAGTATCGTTTGATTTGGAAGGAGACGATCGCATGCTGGATAAAGTGGAAGCCAAGATCGAAGAGCTCAGAAAGCTGCAGCGCGAGGAATACTATAAAAAGAAAGACGCCGATCTGGCCCAGTGGGGCCTTCTGACCCGGAAGAAGGGCAAGAACGCCGCCCCCACGGTGGTGACGGACGAAGAATACGAGGCGCTTATCGACGCGTCCTCCGGCGTTGGCATGCCCACGCGCAACGGCTTTGCCAAAGTGCTCAACATCGCCGCGCTGGTCGTTGTCACCGCCGGCATCATTCTCGGCTTTGTCATCGCGAATTTCCACGAGGAAATGAGCTTTCCCATCTTCATGGGCATCGTCGCCGGGTCGGTGCTGATCGCGCTGATCTTCCTGGGCCTCGGCGAAGCGCTGCGTCTGCTGCAGCAGATTGCGGACGCCCAGCGGATCGACATCAGCCGCAGACGCCCGCAGGTGCAGAAGGCCTTCCCCGACGTGCAGCCCGACGTCCCGCAGTCGTTCACGGTGGAACCCGTGGACGACGTACCCACCCATCCCTACAATGCGGCGGCCCGCCCGCAGGAAGCGCCCGAAGCAGACGAAACTGCCGGGACAGCCGAGGCGGAACTGCCCGAAGACGCGGCGGAACCCGACGCGGACTATGCGCCGGAGGAAGACTGAACCGGACGGAACAAAAAAGCACGGTGTGCGTGGCACACCGTGCTTTTTTTTGCGTCGTTATTCTTCGGAAGCGCCGACGTTCACACCGAACACCTTGAGCACCTTGCCGAAGAATTCAAAGAAGGCCTTATAGTTTTGCTTGACAAAATCAAAGAAAACGTTGGAAGGCAGCTTCTGAACCAGTTCTTCCACAGACATGGGGATTTCTCCTTTCGCAAAATGGATTGTCATTATTATACCGCACCGACGCCGATCTGTCAAGGCGCAAGCGCCTTTGCCAGCGCCGCCATCTCGGGCGGCATGGGCGCTTCGCAGAAAACCGTTTCGCCCGTCACGGGGTGCAAAAAGCGCACCGACGCACAGTGCAGCGCCTGATGGCCCAGCCGCTCGTCCGGTTCGCCGTACATCCCGTCGCCCAGAAGCGGCGCGCCGAGCGACGCAAAGTGGACGCGGATCTGATGGGTGCGGCCGGTCTCCAGCCGGATCCTGAGCAGCGTGTTTTTTCCGTCGGTGCCCAGCGCCTCCCAGTGGGTCACGGCCCGGTCGCCGCGCGCGTCCACGGTGCGCAGCGTCTTCATCGGGTCGGGGCGGAAGATCGGCGCGTCGATCGTGCCGCTGCCGTAAAAGGGCTTTGCGGCAATGGCGAGATAGGTCTTCTCCGGCTTGCCGGAAAGCCGCGCCGCCGCGTGGGCGTTCAGCGCGCAGACCACCACGCCGCTCGTGCCCTTGTCGAGCCGCCCCACCGCGCGGAAGGCGCCGGTTCTCCCCTGCTGCTGCAGCCAGAGGGCCACGCTGTTCTGCAGCGTGTCGCCCTGGTGGTTGTGCGATTCGTGAATCGGCATCAGCGCCGGCTTGTTGCAGACGAGCAGATCGTCGTCGGCAAAGAGGATCTCCGGCAGCAGAAGACCGGGCCGCGCCGGGTGCGCGTCGTCGGGAATCGTGACCGAAACGACGTCGCCCGCGCGCAGAAGGTCGATCGTGCGGGCCCGGGCGCCGTTGATCGAAAGGCCGGTTTCGCTTTGCTTGAGCGAGCGGATCAGCTTGCTCGAAAGCTTCGCCTCGCCCTTGAGAAAGCTGTAAAGCTTTTTGCCGTCAAAGCGGGCGTCGACCGGATAATCGATTCTTCTCATTGGCCCTTGTGGGAATACTCGTCCAGCAGGCGGGTCTTTTCGTCCCAGAGCTTCTGCGAAAGGTCCACGTAGTATTTGTGCGGATTCTCAAAGCGCTTGACCTCGTCCCAGAGCGTTTCCACCTGCTCGAAGCAGTAGCGGCGGCTCTCGGCGATCTCGGGAATGTCATAGACCTTTTTGCCGCCGTCGAACATCTGCACCAGCAGCGGCTTTGCGGTGTAGTTTTCCACCCGCTTGCGCTTCCAGGTATAGACCGGGTCGAACAGCTCATAGGGCTTCGTTTCGTCAATCGTTTCGTCAAACAGCGTGATGACGTCGGCAATGGCCTTGTTCGTTTCGTTGTCAAACAGGCGCCAGACCTTCTTGGCGCAGGGCGTGGTGATCTTCGTCACGTTTTCGCTCAGCTTGATGCGCGGCACGGGCACGCCGTTTTCTTCCACCGCCACGATCTTATAGACACCGCCGAACACCGGCGCGGAGGCCGCCGTGATCAGCCGTTCGCCCACGCCGAACGAATCGATCTGCGCGCCCTGAATCAGCATGTCGCGGATGATGATTTCGTCGAGCGAATTGCTGGCCACGATCTTGCAGTCGGGGAAGCCGGCCTCGTCCAGCATCTTGCGCGCCTTTTTGGAAAGATAGGTGATGTCGCCGGAATCGATGCGGATGCCCGCCGGGCGGAAGCCGCGGGGCAGCACCTCGCGGCGGAAGGCCTCGATCGCGTTGGGCACGCCGGATTTCAGCACGTTGTAGGTGTCGACCAGCAGCGTGCAGGCGTCGGGATACTGCCGCGCATAGGTGCAGAACGCTTCCAGCTCGTCGCCGAACAGCTGCACCCAGGAATGGGCCATGGTACCGACGGCGGGCACGAAATAGTCGCGCTCGGACTGGGTGCAGGCCGTGGCGTCCACGCCGCCGATATAGGCCGCGCGCGCGCCGTAGATGGCGCCGTCATAGCCCTGGGCGCGGCGCGAGCCGAACTCCATCACGGTGCGGCCGTCCGCCGCGCGCTTGATCCGGTTGGCCTTGGTGGCGATCAGGCTCTGGTGATTGATCGTCAGCAGCACCATCGTTTCCACCAGCTGCGCCTGAATCACCGGGCCGCGGACCGTCACGATGGGCTCGCCCGGAAAGATGGGCGTGCCCTCGGGGATGGCCCACACGTCGCAGACGAATTCGAAATGGCGCAGATAATCGAGGAAGTCTTCGCTCATGCGCTTGCGGCGCAGCAGCTCGATGTCCGCTTCGGTGAACGACAGGTTCTCGAAATAATCGACCAGCTGGCGGATGCCCGCCATGATGGCGAAGCCGCCGTCGTCCGGCACCTTGCGGAAGAACATATCGAACCACGCGATCTTGTCGCGCATCCCGTTTTCAAAATAGCCGTTGGCCATGGACAGCTCATAGAAGTCCATCAGCATGCTCAGATTGCGTTCCTTGAGGGTATTGCCCACGGGGATCACTCCTTTTGCCGCGCGTGCGCGGTTTGTTGTCGGTTCCATTATACACGCTTCGGCAAAAAAAGAAAAGTTCTTTTTCAAAAAAAGCGCGGCCGCCCGCGACCTTTCCGAAAGAGCAAAAGGATAATCATTGACAAAATATGAACGCTATGTTATAATGAAATACAGTAAAAAACAGCGTATTCCTGCACAATCCCCCATTATTCCGATTGAGAAAATCAAGTACGACGGGAGAAATGAATTATGCGCATCAGGAAACAGGCACTGGGAAACCGCAACATCGTCGGCGCAAAGATCGAAGCCAGAAGAAAGGAACTCGGCATGAAACAGGTTGATCTGCTGGCACAGCTGCAGGTCAAAGGCATTGAGCTCACCGCGTCCGGCCTGTCCAAGCTGGAAGGCCAGCTTCGCTCTGTCAACGACTATGAGGTGGTTGCCATTGCGGAGATTCTGGACGTTCCGGTCACCTGGCTGCTCGGCCAGGAATAACAACCGAACGACGCCGCCCTTCGGGGCGGCTTTTTTCGTGTGCAGCAGGCAGGGAACAGGGAACAGGGAACAGGGAACAGTAGCGCCGCCGTTCCGGCGGCTCAGTTGTCAGTCGTCAGTCAACAGTTGGCACTGACGCTATGGCAAGGCAGTCAGCTCACCGCTAACCTGACGGCAAGCCCGAAGCTCCCTTGCCCTCCCCTCTGGGGAGGGGGGACCGCGCGCCTTCGGCGCGTGGTGGGTGAGGCCACTTTGCCGAAGCCTCCACGGCTGAGTGAAGAGGTC
>JAEEUW010000074.1 GCA_016290665.1 Clostridiaceae bacterium
GGCGTTTTGTCTTTTTCATGGGTCGTAACCTCCGTAAATCATTTTGTTTCATTCATTATACAACACATGGTTTTTGTTGTCAAGCGTCAGAACCGTCCGCTATTTCAGCCGCGTCTTCACTGCCGCCGACGGAGCGCCGAGAAGCGAAACGCCGTTCAGCGAATCACGTGCATAGGTGCGTACTCTGAAATAATAAAGCTTTCCGGGTTCCAGTTTTTTGAGGCTGCATGCGGTCTTCACGGTGGAAAACAGCTTCCGGAAGTCCCCCGTCTTGCCTTCGCGGTAATAGACGACGTATTTCTGCGCGCTGTCCGCCGCCTGCCACGTCAGCTTTCTTCCGCGGACGGCAAGACCCGCGACTTTTTCGGGCAGGATTTTGAACTTTCTCGTAAACTTTCCGGCATAGCGCTCGCCGTCCATTTCAACGGTCACGGTGTAAACGCCCGGCAGCTTTCTGCCCACGGGATAAGTCACCGTGTAATAGCCGGCGGGAATGGCCTTCCCTTCGGCGTCCTTCAGCGTGACCTTCGGGCGCCGCACTTTACCGTTATACGTATAGGACGCCGCGGAGAGCGTGACCGAGGCAATGCGCGGAATGGGTTCGCTTTGAAGTACCGTATGACAAACGGCGCATTCCTCGCGTTCATAGCCGTCGCGTTTTGCGGTTGCCTGGCAAAGTACCGTCTGCCACGTATGTTCCCCTTCGGCCATCACCGGCGTCACAAGCTTGAAGCCGCAGCGCGTGCAGGTTTCGGTTTTTTCGCCGTTTTCCAGACAGGTGGCGGGTTTCGTGAGGACCGGTTCCCCGAAGGTGTGCGACCCGATGTGATCGCTTTTGTAGCAGTGGCGGCACGTATTGCAGCGGTAATACTCCGACCAGATTCCCTCGCAGACCGGCGGGTCCGCCTGATACAGTTCATATCTGTGCGCGGGACAGTACCGCGTGAAGCCGAGCTGATACAGGCGCATGTTGCAAGCATCGTTCAGGATCTCAGCCCAGACGTTCATCAGATCGGGGAAGCAATAGACCTTTCCGTAAAGATTGAGAATGACGTAACCGAGGAAATCCTTGCTGCCGGGAACCTTGAAAGCGCTTCTTTTCTGCTTCAGGTCAAGGGTCAGCGGCTGCGCGTTTTCCTGCGGGATATTCCGGAACACGATCGTCGAATTGAGGCCCGGCGTCAGCTGCAGTTCGCAGACGGTGGGGTCTGTGCTGTTCGTCATGCGGAACACGACGCCGCTGCGCGATTCGTTCAGTTCCAGCGAACAGACGGCCTCAAACGTCACACCGTGTTCCAGATCGGTCAGTTCCTGCGTCTTTTGCAGCGCTTCGGGCAGCGGCTCGCCTTCCGTAATCATTCCCTGCAGGGTCGATAGCAGAAGCTTCTCGGCCGCGTTGTGATAATCGTCGCCCCAAAGCGTGCCGCGCATTTCCATGCCGCACACGGCGCAGTAGAGAAAGTCGCGTTCGGCTTCGGCGTCCGCCGCCTGCGCAATGGTTGCCAGTCTGGGCTGATGGCCCGGACAAAGCTGATAAAAACCGAATGCATAGAGATGCAGACCGACGCACTGTTCCAGCAGCGCGTCCCACGACGCGAGCGTTTCGGTCTCCTGCAGGAACCAGGCGGTCTCGCTGCCCGCGCGTTCATCAAACACGAGCAGATCGTCCGCTTTCAGCGCGGCACGATCATAGGTGAGCGTTTTTGCTTCGGGATCGGGCTGATCCTCCGCCAGAACGGTATGACGGAAGACGGCTTTTCCGTCCGGCGCAAGCTCCATGGAAAGCGTCACGGGCAGCCAGTTCTGCGGCGTCACGCAAAAGAAAACTTTGTCTGCGTCGGCCTCATACTGCAGCGCATACTGCATACCGACGGGGTCTGCCTGCGGGGTGAGCTTCACTTCTTTTGTGAGCGTCAGCTTCCCGTGCTGCGCCGCGTCGGGTGCGGCGTTCTCCTTCACAAAACGATGAAGCGTCTGCTCGTTGGCGGCAATCAGCGCGTCGCCGTAAACCGGTCCGCCTGCGGTTGCCGCAAAGACGGCGCAAAGGCTCAGGCAAACAAGCACTGTAAGCAAAATGGGAAAGAACCGTTTCATACGCATCTCCTCCTTTGATTCGTATTATACCCGATTGGGCGAAAACGGGCAACCGTTTTGTTGAAATGTTCAGAAAAATGTTAAAACAAAGTCAAAAAGAAGGACGGCCGCACAAGGTGCAGCCGTAACCGTCTTTGTTATTACAGGCCGGCTTTTTGCCGCAGAACGTCGGCCTTGTCGGTCTGTTCCCATCTGACGCCGAGGTCTTCTCTGCCGACATGGCCGTAAGCGGCGAGCGGACGGTAGATCGGCGCGCGCAGACCGAGCGCTTCAATGATTGCGGCCGGGCGCAGATCGAACACTTCCTCCACGATCGCTTCGAGCCGGTCTTCGTCAATCTTTGCCGTGCCGAAGCAGTCCACCATGATCGAAACGGGACGCGCGACGCCGATGGCATAGGCGAGCTGCACCTCACACCTGGAGGCCAGACCGGCAGCCACGATATTTTTGGCCACGTAACGGGCCGCATAGGCCGCGCTGCGGTCCACCTTGGTCGGATCCTTGCCTGAGAACGCGCCGCCGCCGTGGCGGGAATAACCGCCGTAGGTGTCCACAATGATCTTCCGGCCGGTCAGACCGCTGTCGCCCTGCGGGCCGCCGACCACAAAGCGGCCGGTGGGATTGATGTATATTTTGGTCTCGCTCGTCATCAGATCTGCAGGAATCACGGGGTCAATGACGTGCCGCTTGATATCGGCGCGGATCTGCTCCAGCGCAACGTCGGCGCTGTGCTGCGACGAAACCACAACGGCGGTAACGGCAACGGGCTTGCCGTCGTCATATTCCACGGTGACCTGACTTTTGCCGTCGGGCCGCAGATACGGCAGAAGGCCGCTTTTGCGCACGTCAGTCAGCCGTTTGGAAAGCCGGTGCGCCAGCGAAATCGGCAGCGGCATCAGCTCGGGCGTTTCGTCGCAGGCAAAGCCGAACATCATGCCCTGATCGCCGGCGCCGTTCAGATTGAAGGAGTCCTCCTCGCCTGCCTTGCGTTCGAACGAGTTGTCCACGCCCAGCGCAATATCGCCGGACTGCTCGTCCAGCGCCAGAAGCACGGCGCAGGTGTTGCCGTCAAAGCCCTTTTCGGCGCTGTCATAGCCGATGTCGCAGATGACCCGGCGCGCGGTTTTGGCAATATCCACCCGTGCGGTCGTGCTGATTTCGCCCATGATCATGACCTGACCGGTGGTAACGGTCGTTTCACACGCCACGCGCGCCATGGGGTCCTGCGCAAAAATGGCGTCGAGCACCGCGTCCGAGATCTGGTCGCAGATTTTGTCGGGATGTCCCTCGGTGACGGATTCGGATGTAAAGAGATGTTTTGCCATAAAGATACTCCTTTGAAATTCCCACTCAGAAAAAAGCCGCGATCACAGCAGTGACCGCGGGACAATACCTTATCTTTCGGTAATACCGCAGGATTTGGCACCTTGCCTTTCGGCAGGTTGCCGCGCTTCGCCGGGCCTGTTCCCTCCGCTGCTCTGAATAAGGAAATATGAAATTTTTACAGTGCTATTATACACGGTTCGGGCGGAAAGTCAAGCCTTTTGCAAAAGAACCCGAAAAAAGTCGGCTCAGTGTCTGCCGTGCCGTTTGATCGCGTTGTTCATCTGCACGAACAGGCGCGAAAGCGGCTTATAGATCAGCATGGTGACCAGCACGCACAGCAGACCCTTGACCAGCGTGAACGGCACGTTGAAGATCAGCAGCGCCTTCCAAAGCGTGTCGGCCGCGGGCAGAATGGCCTGATAGAGGCCGAGAATCGTCTCCATGCCGCCGAAAAGTTTTGCGTAGATCGGATAAACGATGTAGTAGTTCGTCGGCAGACTGACGAGTGCCATGGCGGCTGCTGCGGTAAGACAGGCTGCGAGCGCAACGGCCTTTGTCTTGCGGCGGCGATAAATAAAGCCTGCCGCGAGCGAGAACACCGCGCCCAGTATGAAGTTGGACAGCTCGCCCACAAAGCCCGACGACGACACCAGCAAATGCACGAGGTTCTTCACCAGACAGATCAGCACCCCGCCGAACGGACCGATGACGAACGCGCCGATCAGCTCCGGGATATCAGACAGGTCCATCTTGAGGAACGACGGCACCAGCGGCACCCCGAATTCAAGATACTGCAGGACGACCGCGACGGCGGCCAGCATGGCGATGATGGTCAGCTTTGTGACGTTGGTTTTTTCCGAGGAATTGGATTTGACGCTGTTTGACATGATGATTCATCCTTTCGGTTCATGGATCGGAATCATCAGGGGCGAAAGAAATGAGCCTGTGAACTGCTCCACAGGCTCCAACTCAATCTGCGATGAGTTTTCTTCTTCCATCCGGACTGTCGCTCACAATATCTGATGTGAACACCGTCGGCTTCGGAATTGCACCGAATCGGCCGGCTGACGCCGGTTCGCAGGCTGCGCGGCACGATCATGCCGCATCACTGCCGGTGAGGAATTGCACCTCGCCCTGAAGACTTCTGCATTATAGCACACCGCGCCGCGTTTGTCAACCGTTTTGCTCAGACGCTTGTTGCAAGCACGCTGACGCGGCCGAGAATCTCCGCTTCGCCGAGCCCGGCCGGGAGAAAAATGCTTTCGCCCTTATAAAGCGTGAGCACCGTGTCACCGTGAGACAGCACGCCGTTGCCGTCGATCGCAACGAGCGAGACGAACGAGGTTTCATCCGCGCGAATCACGGCCCGCTCTTCCACGTCCATACGATGTACGGTGAACAGATCGCAGCGCGTCAGCAGCGTATCGGTGCAGCCGTCCGCTTTGACGGGAGCGCCCATCGGCGCGCCGCCGCAGTTGATCTTTTGCAGATTCGTAACGTCCAGCGCCTTTTCCACGTGCAGCTCCCGCGGCCTGCCGTTCTGCAGCCTGCCGTAATCATAGACGCGGTAGGTCACGTTGGAGTTTTGCTGCACCTCGGCAAGGAGAATCCCTTTACAGATGGCGTGCAGCGTCCCGGAGGCAATGAAAAACAGATCGCCGGGCTTGACACGGACGCGGTTGACGCGGTCAAGCAGCGTGTTTTCTTCAATGGCGGCGCGGAACTGCTCCCTTGAAAGATCCTCGCGGAAGCCGTAAATGATCTCGGCGCCCTCGTCGCAGTCCAGAATGTACCAGGCCTCGGTTTTACCGAACTGGCCCTCGTTCTGCAGCGCGTAAGCATCGTCGGGATGCACCTGAACCGAGAGATCGTCCTTGGCGTCGATCAGCTTGATCAGAATCGGAAAGAAATCGAATGCTTGCGCGTTGGACCCGATATAGGCTTTGCCCTCGTCGGAAAGCACGTCAGCCAGCGTTCTGCCGGCAAACGGGCCGTTTTCGATGATGTTTTCGCCGTCGGGATGACAGGACAGCACCCAGGCTTCAGCCGTTTTGTCAAACGGGGTTTCCATGTCGAAGTCCCTGCGCAGGCGGTCGCCGCCCCAGATATAATCTTTGAACGCGGGTTTCAGTTTCAGCGGAACCATCGGTTCGCCTCCTTTGTCATATTTCACGGATCGGTGGACTATATTTGAATGAATGGAATCCTGCAACGGAAAGGTCGGATCAAATGGAACTGCAGCAGACCGGAATCTGGATCCTGTGCGGGGTCCTGCTGTCGTTTTGTCTCATCGGAATATTCAAAAGCGGTCATCCCGTGAAAGCCCTGCTGCTCAGCGCGGGCAGCGGCGTTGCCGCGTTGTTTGCCGTGTCTTTGCTCCAGCAGTCAGCCGGGCCGCTGCTGCCCGTCAACGAAGTGACGCTGGGCGTTTCGGCTGTGGGCGGCGTGCCGGGCGTGATCCTTTTGCTTTGCGCAAGGCTTATTCTCGGCTGAGATAGTCGGCAATACCCGCGGCGATGGCGTCGCCCAGCTTGTCGCGGTTTGCGGCGCTCAGCAGCAGCGTGCATTCTGCGTCGTTCGTCACGTAGCCGGTCTCGATCAGAATGCTCGGGCATTCCTCCAGCCGCGTGACGGAGAACGGATGGAAGTTTGCACCCTCCCCTGCCTTGGAACGACGTGTCCAGTCGCCGGCATAGAAATCGTTCTGATAGACCGACAGCAGACGCTGATAGACCGAGGCGGCAAGCGGCTGCGACAGCGGGCGGAAATAGTACGTCGACGTGCCGAAACGCGTTTTGTTCTCGGCCGCGTTGCAGTGAATACTCAGAAAGACGTCCGGATTCGCCGTCCGGGCGATCTGTTTGCGTTCCTCCAGCGACAGATAGACGTCGTCCACACGCGTGAACAGAACGGTTGCCCCGCGGCGCTCCAGCGCCTGCTTGGTCGCAACGGCGAGCGCAAAATTGACCTGCGATTCATACACGGCGCCGCCGAAGCCGAGCGCGCCGGAATCCTTGCCGCCGTGGCCGGGATCGAGCATGATGCGCGCGCCGCTGATGCCGGCGGGCTTTCGCTTGACCGTCAGCGAGAGCGTGCCGTCCGCCTCGCGGCGCATGGTGTAGCCGTAATAGCGGCCGACCGCGCGCAGCGGCATGGTCAGCGAAGCGGTCTTGTGTTCCGTGTCGACCGTCCAGTAGGCGTTGGAAACTGTCGTGCTGCCCGAAACGTCAATATCACCCTGCGCACTGGTAGTGTGATAAAACGTAAACTGGATTTTATCGGCGGTAAATGCATTGATATGGTAATGCTTGTTGTTTTTGGTGTAATACTCCTGTCCGGAGAATTCAAAGCTGTAGGGCGCCTGCCAGAGGCAGCGAAGGCGGATGACCAGATCGCCGTTCTGCGTTTCGGACGATACCACCGTCACGGCGTTGTCGCCGAAATTGGCGTCCGGCGAAAGGAACTGCACGGCGTCGGTCCTCACCTTCCGCCCCGAAGCAAGAAGGTAGAAATCGCGCCACTCCTTTTCCTCTTCGTCATAGACGCGGGACTGGCCGGTGATATAATCGATCGTGCCCTGCACCAGCGTGGTGCACATCGGCGTAAATGTATCGTCGGAGGCGAGACCGCTCCACGTATCGGCAAACGGAGACGTGATGACGCAGAACTGTCTGCCGGCGGGGAGCGGCGCCGTCGTCGGGGCGGGCGTGGTCGGCGCTGCGGTTGTCGTTTCGATATAGTTGCCGATGCTCTGGTCCGTGCCGTCGGTCGGCTGCGTCTGTGCGGACGCCGACGTCTGATTGAGCAGCAAGCCGAAATCCTCGGTCGTCAACAGAGCGTCGGGTTCCGACCCGAAATGCAGCAGAATGCCGGCAACGGCGGCCACGGAAAGCAGCACGACTGCAACCGTAATAATGAGAAGGAGTCGTTTTTTCATCTGGAACGTCCTTTGCGTTTGATGGCTTATTATAACACACGTTCGAGCTTTTGACACGCTTTTGCCGACACTTTTTCCTGAAAATTTACAAATCGGGCGGAAAAAAGCGAAAAGCCGTCATATCCGAGCCTGCGGATCAGCCGCACCTGCCGGGCAATGACGCCGCTGTCTTGGATCCATTCCCGCTTTCCAGCTTCGCCGGCATAGGCGTCTTCCTTCCCGACTTTATAAAGCGCAAGGCCCGCAATCAGACGAACGCCCCCGCTGCAAAGCGACGCCCACCGTTTTGCCGTTTTTGCAAAGGGCATCGTCCCATTGTCAAAACCGTAATACAGCTGCGGTATGATCCAGTCGCAGAATCCGGGCTCTTTGCACCATCTTGCCGCGTCCGCACAGCAAGCGGCTTCGTCTGCGTCGGGGTTGCCGCCGGGGCTGACGGAAAAGATCAGTCTGTCGTCGGCCGCATGCACCGTGCGGTAAAGACTTCTGAGAAGCGCGTTGACCTGTTCGCACCGCCATGCATGCAGAGACAGCGTCCCGCCCGCTGCGGCGTAGTCGCGATAGAATGCGGCGTCCTGCTCCCCTGCGTCCGTCGGATAGAAATAATCATCGACGTGAATACCGGCGACGTGATAGCGCTGCAAGAGCTCGCGCACGCCGTCCAGAATCAGCTTTTGCGCCGTCGGGGACGCGGGCTGCAGCCAGAGACCGCTTTCCGTTGTCATCACGGCGGCGCCGTCCGCATCAGAAAGCAGTTTTCCGAGCGGCGTATCGCGGCCGATCTCTTCGCGTTTTCGCGCGTCGCTGAGGATCCTGTAGGGATTGATCCAGGCGTGTACGCGCATCCGCAGCGCACTCGCCCGGGCGAGGGCGAGGCCGAAGAAATCAAAGGGCAGACGGTCTCCCCTGCGCTTCACAACGCTGGCGCTTGACTCAAACAGATCGCTCGGATATATCGCGTCGGCAAACGGGCGGACGTGGACGAACAGATCAGTGACGCCGAGCCTCGTCAGCGGCTGAAGAACGCCGTTGAGATAGTTGAGGTAGTCCTCTTCATTCAGCAGCCTGTTCGGGTTCAGCTCCGCAAACGACAGCCAGCAGCAGCGGATTTCCCGCGAATCTGTCTCCTTGTTCTCTTCGCTGGCGTCCGCACGCAGCGCCGTTGTGTCCCGGAAGATCAGAAACCCGTTGTCATCCTCCGGCCGCAGCGTACACCCGCCGAGCAGACAAAGACAAAGCATCAGCAAAAGCAGCCGTTTCAGCGCCGTCACCTCTTGACAAAATCGGGATGGAAAGTGTATCATGAATAAGAAGAAAGGACGCCGCAGGGCGGCGTTAAGGTGTATGGTATGGCGATCAAAACGATTGAAAAGCTGAAGACGACCGATCTCGGCGCCTCCAACGAACTGGCGTGCCCGGTCTGCGGCGCCGTTTCTCAGATGCGTCTGTTTGAAAACACGGACGGCTCCATGGTGGCGCATCTGCACAAAAAGCCGGCGCAGGGCCTTGCCGTCTGTCCGCGCTGCGCAACGGTGTTTACGGTCAACCCGCATTATATTGCGGAAAAGAAGAGCGGTACCGTCTGCGAGCTGGAACCGCAGGACCTGACCGTGCTGGTGCGCGGCTCATGACGCCGAAGCAATGGCTTTTCGGCGCGCTCGTCTATCTGCTCGTCGTTTCGGCTGCGGCCGTGTGGCTGACCGTCAGCGACAAGCTGCGCGCGCAGAAGAACAAACGCCGGATTGCAGAATCCTCGCTGCTTCTCGTTGCCCTGTTCGGCGGCGCGTTTGCGGAATACTGCACAATGCGCTGCATCCGTCACAAGACGCTGCACAAGAGGTTCATGATCGGCTTGCCGTGCATGCTTCTGCTGCATCTGCTGCTGATCGGCGCAGCCGTGTATCTGTTCATCATCAAACCTTGAATCCGAACCGACCCGCAGGTAACCCTGCGGGCTTTCTTTATGTTGCGGCGGGAATCAGCAGCATCCGGTCCTCCGGAAGCAGATCGTCGTCGAGCGCGTTTTCTGCTTTTACCACGCCGACCGGCGTTCTGTAGCGCTTGCAGATCGACCACAGGTCCTCGCCTTTGGCGCAGAACGCCAGAATGAGCTGCGCCGTCTGCGCCTCTTCGGAGTCGCTGCAGGCCGCGTCCGTGAGAATCCGCTGGCTGGTTCCGTCATAGACCGTGCCCCGGACGGAAACGGAAAGCGCCGCCTCCAGCGTGCCGTCCTGCGATAGATGGGCGCCATCCATCAGAACGGTTGTTTCCGGCGTGAATACGGGGTCGGTCAGTTCGTCGGGCGCCGGAACCGTCTGTTCCAGATCGACCGTTTGCGTCAGATATTGTGCGTCGTCTTCCCCGCCCCGGATCAGCAGATCCATCGTGACGTGATGCATCAAAAGAAACGCATCGTCCCGAAATGTCGCTTCCGTCTGCACGCCGGCAACAGAGGCAAACAGCAGCGCGCCGTCCCTGACGCCCGTGTCCGTTCTCTGCCGTTCGTTCAACTGCGCCGGCAGCAAGGGAAAAGCGCGCGCAAAGCGGCAGTCGCTGAACGTCGGCGCAAGCGAGCCCTGTGTGGCGTAGCAGTCGGAAACGACCTGTACGCTGTCGTCGCGGAAGCCTTTGACCTGCGCGCTGACCTTTGCGGCAAGATCCAGCAGCCTTTGCGCATCGTCCGCATCGCGCTTCGGGCCGGCATACAGCGCCTGAACGCGCAAGGACACGTCAAGGGCGTCGCCGCCCCGCAGCCCGGGCGCTTCCATTACCTGACTGAGCGGGAGCGTATGGGACACACGGCGGATCTTTTTGTCCTGCGACAGACAGATGATTTCGAGCCGGAGTTCTCCTTTGACAAGCAGCTTGTCGTCGACCGCTTCCGTGCTCTGAAGCAGCGGCGTGCCGGTCACCTGAACAATGGCCGCAACCGGAGGCTCGGCGTCGTCGAGCGCCACGGTCTCCGAAAGGTCGAAGGTCTTCTGCGCCGCCGCGGTCATTCGGCTGCAGGCGATCTGCTGCGTCTGCGTCTCGCATTGCTCCGCGGTCTGCACAAAGCTGAACGCCTGCTTTTCATACGCTTCAAAATGGACGGTAACCGAGCCGTCCAGCTGCACCTTGCGCGGACTGACGGCGCGGCAGTTGACGTATTCCGCCGACGCCGCCGCGCACCAAACCGCGTCGCCGGCGCCTTTGCCGCATCTGCAGTGCACGGAAAGCGGCAGCGTCTGTTCCAGACAGTCCGGTTCGTTTTGCTCGTTCAAATATAAGAGGCGGACCGTGATTTCCCCCTGTGCGGCCGCGCGTTCGTCCGCCGCGCTCACGCTGCGCAGCTGCGGCTGCACGCCGCAGTGCAGAATCCGTTTGATATCGCCGCAGTAATCCGGCAGAGTCAGATCCGTATCGAACGGCTGCTTTGCGCTGCAGGAAGCAACCGTCCTGCAAACGTCGATTGCGCCTCGTTCCAGTTTCAGTTCCATAAGCTCGCTCCTTTTTTTGATGTACGGGTTGCCTCGCAGCAACGCGGCTTTGTACAATGTATGCCGCCCGGTTCCGCGTTATACGCCGTTTTTGCAAAAAGGATTCCCGCAGCCGAAGCTGCGGGAAGCGAAGCGATTCTGCTTTCTCAGGCGGCCGATTCGTCGCCGGCTTCTTTCAGCGCGCGCGCTTTGTGGTGGCGGATCGTCAGCAGCACGGGGATCAGCGACAGCGCAATGACGGCCGCGCCGACGATGAAGATGTTGCCGTTCGGAACGTACTGCATCTGGCCGCTGGCCTCCTCCAGGAAGGTTTCGCCGCTGGTCTTGACCACGGCCTGACCGATCAGCGAACCGCCGATCATCGGAATCAGCACGAAGAACAGAATCCAGATGCCCTCGAACTGTCCCTTTGCGTTGGCCGGGTAGAGCTGCTTGGCCCAGACCTTGGTCGTCTGCAGGATGCCCACATAGCCGACGCCGACCACAAAAATGCCCAGCCAGATGCGCAGGTTGAAGATCGCGGTCGGGTCCACGTTCTGCGCCTTGATCGGATAAAGAATCAGAAGTCCGATGATATTGATGAGAATGGCTGCAACGGCGATGTAGGGATGCTTGTTTTTGTTGATCAGAATCCCGATCGGGATCGCCGTCAGCATGGCAAGCACCAGGGGCACGGCTTCGATAATGCCCATCATATCCGCGGTGTAGCCGAGATAATAGATCAGATAGTTTCCGATATAGGCAAAGTAAACGTTGAAGCCGATGAAGAAGATCGAGACCGCAACGTGCACGAGCACGAGCTCCTTCAGCTTGAAAAAGCGTTTGAAGTTAAACACGGAAAGGAACTGGTGCCAGAACGTGCCGTCCTTGTTCGGCGCAACGTCGTCGTTTTTGTTCAGCGTCAGCATGGAAAGCAGGCCGAACACGATGACAAACACGCCCATGACGATGAACAGCAGCATATAGTTGTCGTTTTCGCCGACCAGCATGCCGCCGACCACGGTGCCGAGGATCGTACCGAGCACGGGCTGCGTTGCCAGCGCCGCGCCGATGCCGCCGCGGTTTTTGTCGGTCATGATGTCGTTTGTCCAGGTGTTGAAGCCGGCGTCGTTGCCCAT
>JAEEUW010000008.1 GCA_016290665.1 Clostridiaceae bacterium
TGGTGCGCGGCGTCACCGCGCGGCGCGGGGCCGCCGTTGTTGCGGGCGCGGCCGTCGGCTTTGCGGTCGTCGGGACGGTCGTCGGAACAGTCGTCGGGACAGTCGTCGGCGCTTCGGTCGGTTCGGCGGTTGGCTCGGCAGTCGGCTCGGCAGTCGGCTCGGCAGTCGGCTCGGTCGTCGGTGCAGTCGGCTGCGGCGCTTCGGGCTGCGGCTGCACGTCGGTGCAGTCGAACAGGAAGCCGCGGCCGGTTTGCAGCCGCTCATAGGCCAGCAGGGCATAACACGCCTGCTCTGTGGCCTGCATGGCGGGCCGCTCGCTGTCTGCCGTGTGCACAAAGGCGCGCGCTGCGGGGCGGTAGGCGCGCAGCAGGCAGTCCACCGGCGTTACGCCGCCCTTTTGCAGCGTCGGCTCCTTTGCGGGGTCGATGCCCCAGGCGCAGCAGGCAAGCACCACCTGCGCCGCGCTCTCGGTGTTCTCCGTGCCGATGGTGGAAAACCCGCCGCTCTCATTCTGGGCGGCAGAAAGGAGCGCGAAGGCGCGTTCGCCCGCGGCGGCAACCGTCGGGTCGTCCCGATAGGCCGCAAGACCCTGCAGGACGATGGCGGTGATATCCACGTCGCTGCGTGCGCCCCAGATGGACCAGCCGCCGTCTTCAAACTGCGACTGCACCAGAAAGTCCACGCACTGCGTGCGGATCGTCGGGTCGGCGGTCTCATAGCCGCCGCTGTTCAGCGCCAGCAGGGCATAGGCCACGGCGTTGTAGCTTTGCTTTTTGATCCAGCCGAAATCCTCATAGGGACGCAACAGATCCCAGGCCCCCACGCGGCGCGGGTCTTTGCCCAGCGCGGAGAGGGCCAGAATCGTGCGGGCGTTGTCGGTCGATTTCAGATCGTGCAGCGCGCCGTCCAGGCGGGTCGTTCCGGACGCCGCTTCGTCGACCGAACGCACCAGCCGGTCGTAGTAGGCCGCAGCCTGCGGGCTGTCCGGCGTCCACAGGCCGGCGCGCGCCAGCGTGAACACCGTCCAGTCGCCGCCGATGGCGGTGTGCTCCGGCGAAGCGTTGTCCCGTGCCAGCTGTTCCAGCGCCTCGTGCAGCACGGTGAACGGGTCGGCGGGGGCCTCAGAAGCGGCAAAGGCTGCCGACGGCAGCAGCAAAAGCAAGAGTGCCGTCAGCAGCAGCGAAAAGACTTTTTGTTTCATCCGCGTTTAAACAGGTTTTTGAAGAAGGCCACGATGCGATCAAAGAAGTCGAGGATGCGATCCCAGACCGTGGGCGCCTTGCCCAGCGATTCGATCGTGCCGTCCACTTCGCTCTGGGTGGCGTCCAGCTTTTCAAGCACGGGCTTTGCCTTTGCCTTGGCGCGGGTGTTGCTGCTTTCGGCATAGGCGATCATGGCCTGGTCCTTGTTGGCGTGCCGGAAATAGGGATCCTTGCCGTCCCAGCCGGGATAGCCGAGGCCGCGGTTCATGTCAAAGCCTGCGTCTTCACCCTGCGCGGGGCGGGAAAGCGCGAACTGCCAGCGGATGACGTAGGTGTTGCCGTAGCGGTTGGTCAGCGAGGCGGTTTTCAGCACCAGATCGCACAGAGAAACCGCGGGGAATTCGTCGTTGACGGTGCTCATCCAGCCGGACCAGGGCTCGTAGTCGGCGGCGCCGAGATCCTTGTCGGCGTTCTTGTTGTAATTGTCGTTGGAGGGGCCGCCGTTTGCCGTGACCGCGGCGGGGAAATTGACGTTGCCGTTGTCGATGTCGGCAATCTTGTCGAGATAGCCGCCGCTTTCCCATGTGCCGTAGTTGATCGTAACGGTCAGGCCCTTGTCGTTGAACATGGCGAGCGTGGCCATGCCGGCGGTCAGCGTGTCTTCGGTGAACGGGCCGTAGCCGTCTTTCTTGACCAGGTCGTTGATCTGGGAAACCGTATATTCCGTCGGCTCCACAAAGTAGCCTTCGCCGAGCGTGAAGCCTTCCACCGAGAGGACGACCTTCATCGGATCGTCCGCGGCAAAGACGGACAGCGGCATCGCCGTGCAGAGCAGCAGGCAGACGAGCAGAATGGATACAAAGCGTTTCATGGTTTACGTCTCCTTTGGGGAAAAATATCAGCAAAAAAGCGTGTTCCGCCGCGGACAGAAGTCCGCTTCCGGTAACACGCTTTACGCCCAAATGTGAAACCCGAAAGACAACGGCGGATGCCTGGCTGATGAACACAACGCCCAAAACGCCCCCGAAGGACGCTGCGGCAGTTCAAACACAGGAATGGCGGTTGCTCCGGATTCGAACCGGATCTCCTCAGCGGCCGGGGCCGCTCTTTACTCAGCGCACAACTTTTCAAACCGTGTCTTCTTGATTGGTTATCTATACCTTACCATATTCCGCCGGAGAAGTCAAGAAAAAACAAAACAGGCAGTCCGCGGACTGCCTGTTACGGGATGGTTTATTTGCCGAGCTTCGATTTGATCAGGTTGATCACGCGGCGCAGGATGGGGAAGAGCGACTGAAGGAACCGGAACACCTTGCGCAGGTGCTGGTTGCCGGTCGTCGGGTCGTCCGCCGTCCAGTTCTCAACGGCTTCGTTTTCGGCGGTCATCGGCGACATGACGCAGGTGTCGTTGTCATAGACCATGAACTGCGTATAGGGGAAGTCGTCCACCGTCAACTGGGTGTCCGCCGTGATCACGGTGCAGAGAATCTCGTTTTCCGCGTCGGTCCAGTTGGCGTGCTCCGCGCCCTTGACGAACCAGGTGTTGTCGGGGAACAGGCAGGTGGACGCGTCGACCTGCTTGTCGGGCGAGATGTATTTGCCCTTGCCTTCGGCCTCGCGCTGCGCAATGTAATCGTCGGACAGCGTGTTGTAGATCATCGAGGTCGTGGCGCCCATGGAGGCGTTCTTTACGGAAACGAGGTTGTCGGCCACCAGCTCTCTGGATTTGCAGATGGGGATCATCTGGACGCCGTATTTTGCAACGACGCCGATCTTCATGCCGTTTGCCGTGTAGTCCGTCAGCAGTTCGTGCACACGGGAGCCGACGTTGTTGTGGTAGTCTTCGATTTTGGCGATCAGGCCGGCGTACTGCTGCCGCTTTTCGCTGCCCTCGGGGCCGAAAACGTAGAGCATCGCGTCGTCGTAATCGTCGTTGCTGACGCAGGACCAGTAGGCGGGCATGGTGAACATGGTGGACAGCGCCAGCGCGCTGGTCACGCCCTCCACGACCTTGTCGTAAAGGTCCATTTTGACCGCAGCGGAAACCGCCGTCAGAATCTGCGCGTGCTCCAGAAAATCAACGATCTCCTTGATCAAGGGGTCGATGGAAAGGCCGTTGAGGGCTTCCATGTCCGCAATGAAACGGTTGACGGAATCGCCGTCGGTTTTGAATTTGCCGCTGATCGCTTCGCTGACCGGATCTTCGCCGTCCATCATGCCCGCGTCAAGGGCAAGGCCCGCGATGCGGCCCTTGCTGCCGTATTTGGCGAGATAGGCCAGCACAAAGTTGCTGCCGAGGCAGCGGCCGGAAAGGCCAACCTGTTCAAAACCGGTCATGGCGCAGACGCCCTCGATATAGGCGTCCAGCTCGTCGGCGACGGCCATCGGATCGCGGCGCCAGTCATACCAGAAATGATACTCCGTATAGTCATAGGCCGTTTTCCGGTTCGGCGTGGTCATGCCGCGGCGGTTGCTTTCATAGTCGGCGGCGCTGATGTCCGTGCCGTAGCGCGGGTCGCCGTTTTCATCCATGCGGATCAGGTCGGCCAGCTCGGTGATCTCCTGCTCCAGCTTGGCGTAGTATTCGTCATAGTTGCCGGAGATGACGCCGAGCACAAACGGCGTGAGCACGTTGGCGACGGATTCCTTGAGATTCTCGTTGTCCTCTTCTTCGGCGTCCGTTTCCTTAAACAGGCCGGTGATGACGTCTGTGAATTTCGGCGCTTTGGTGCCGTTTTCGTCATAGATATCGTTGCCGTCGCCGGCGAGCAGCACCACCGGCATCGGGGCGGTTCTCGTCGGGGTGAATACGGCGCCGGCGTCTGCAAAGCAGGAGCAGAGCAGCAAAGCGGTCAGAAACAGGGCGATCAGTTTTTTCATCGTCAAATCTCCTCTCGGTGAGTACTGATTCACTTGCTATCATACCGCCTGCATTTGCTTAATAGTTCTTAATAATATGAATAATTTGTAAAAAGAAAATGACCGGCCGCGGGGAACCGTCGAGCCGGAGAACGGACAGGGGCGCAGCCCGCCCGGCAGGCACGAAAAAACAGAGCGCGGCTTTCCGCTGCGCTCTGCTCTTTGGAATCCTGTCGTTTTTTGCTCTTCGCAAAATGCAACGGCCCCGTGGCCCCGTTTCAAAGGGCTTCGGTTCAGTTCAGCTTGCCGTAGAGCGAAACGCCTTCGGCGCCCGCGTCGGTCTTCGGCGCGCGGGTCGGCGCCGTCACGGTCTGGCTGCCGCCGCCGCTTCTGCCGCCTCTGCGGTCGCCGGGTCTTCCGCCGCGGCCGCGGCCGGTTCCTCTGCCCGCGGGTCTGCCCGCGTTGGGATGCGTCGGCTTCACGCCTTCGGCCAGCGTAATCACCACGCGGCGCTCGTCGTCGTTGCCCACGGAGTGGGACGTGACGCCCTCGATCTCCTGAATCGTGGTGTGGATGATGCGGCGCTCATAGGGGTTCATCGGCTCGAACGTGAAGTTGCGGCCGTATTTGAGCACCTTTTCGGCGTTCTTCTTCGCCAGCGACGCGAGCGTGCTCTTCCGCTTTTCGCGGTAGCTGCCCACGTTGATCGAGATGCGGGAATATTCGCCGTCGGTCTTTTTCTTGTTGGCCACCAGGCGGGTCAGATACTGGATGGAATCCAGCGTTTCGCCGCGCCGGCCGATCACGATGCCGTAATCGTCGCCGCAGTCCAGCTCCAGCAGCACTTCGTTGTCCGCGTGGACGAACGCCTTGACGGCCGCCTCCCGCACGCCCATCAGGCGAACGACGGAAAGCAGATAGTCCGTGCCAGCCTTGACGCCGGGCTTATCGTCGGGGTTGATTTCCACCTTGGGCGCCTCTTCGGCTTCCGCGTCGGCCGGCTGCGCTTCGGCCTTGACGGGCTTCGGCTGCGGCTTCTTTTCCGGCTTCTGGGCTTTCGGCTGCTGCGGCTTTTGCTGCTGCGGCTTCTGGGCCTTCGGCTGCGGTTTCTTTTCCTGCTGTTTTTTCACCGGCGCGTCCGGTGTTTCGTAATAGGCGCGGGCTTCGGCTTTCTTTTTGCCGAACAGGCCGAGCAGGCCCTTGACCGGCTGGGAGATCAGCTCCACATGCACGTCGGCGTCCGCCGGGGCGTTCAGCGCGTCCCTGGCGTTCTGCAGCGCCTCTTCGATCGTTGCGCCCTGCGCTTTTGCTTCATGAATCATTGTTATCACCACCGTAAGTTACGTTTGTTTTCTTGTCGGTCAGTTCTGCGCCGCATCGGATGCGATCTGCTTTTTGGTCTGCTCATAGGACCGGCGATAGATCGTTTCGTCCACCATCATGCGGGCAATGGTCTTTCTCGGAGCATAGAGGTGCCCGAGCAGCAAGGTCTGGAAGAACGCGAACAGGTTGGAAAGGATCCAGTACATACCCATACCGGCGGGGAACTGGAACGTGAACCAGAGCGACATGAGCGGCATGGTGAACATCATGCAGCCCATCATCTGCGCGTTTTCCATGTTGGGGTTGTTCTTTTTCTGGCGCACCTGGGTCAGAACGCTTGTCATCATGGACGTCAGGAAAGACAAAAGAGGTATGAGGAGTAAAATCTTTGCCTGCGTCGGCGCCGAGCCGAAATTCTTCAGCGTGGCGAAATCGGGGACTGCGCCAAGGTCGATCCCGAAGACGGTGAAGTCGAAATCGCGGATCTTCTGGATCTCCGCCGGATACTTCGCGGCGGTTTCGGGAATTTTGACAACGAGCTTGTCGATGTTGGAGATCAGCGCCGTTTCCACATAGGCGAGGCCGCGCTGCGAAAGATTGAGGCTGGTTTTGGCCACGTTGGTCAGCGCCGTGAGCAGCTCAGAGGGAATCTGCAGCACGTATTTGAGCGGTTCGCGCACCACGCCGTAAAGGCCCCAGAGAATGGGCAGCTGGAACAACAGCGGCATGCAGGAGCCCGCCATGGCGTTGTAGCCTTCGCGCTGATAGAGCTCGTTGGTCTCTTCCTGAATCTTCTGGTTGCGTTCCTGCGGCGCATAATCCTGATATTTTTCGCGGATGCGCTTGATTTTGGGCTGCATGCGCACCTGCGTGGCGGAGCTCTTCTGCTGCTTGATGTTGGTCGGCATGATGATGAGCCGGAAGAACAGCGTGAAGATCAAAAGCGCCAGTCCGTAGTTGTTGATGAAGTTATACAGGATGCGGAACAGGAAGCCGAAGATCGAGTAAAAAAATGCGAACATGCGGTACCTCCGTAAAGAATTGGCGGTTGAAGAAGAAATGCCGTGCGCCGTCGGGCGCTTGTCTTATCGCTTTTCTCTCTTCGGCGGAACGGGATCATACCCGCCCGGAGAAAGCGGATTGCACCGAAGCAGGCGCCAGAGCGCCAGAAGACCGCCGCGCAGCGCGCCGTGGGTCTCGATCGCTTCGATCGCATAGACTGAACAGGTGGGATAATAGCGGCACATGGGCCCGAGATGCGGCGAAACGTGCCGGCGGTAAAGGCGGATGGCGCCCAGCAGCAGCCGTTTCACGCGATCACCCCCAGCTCCCGCAGCGCGTCCTCCATGGCCGCGCGGACGGTCGGCTCCTTGACCAGCGTGGTTCTGGTTCTGGCCACGAAGACGAAGTCCCAGCCGGCAAGGTCATGCGCGCGCAGCGTGTTTTGCAGCGCGGCGCGGATCACCCGGCGGGCGCGGTTGCGCGCCACGGCGTGGCCGATCTTTTTGCTGGTGGTGATGCCGGCGCGGCAAAGCCCCGTGCGGTTCTTCATCGCATAGACGACCAGCGCGGATCTGGCGCAGGACCTGCCCCGGTGATAGAGCCGCAGGAAATCCTTGTTCAGGTTCAGCGAAACAAAAGACGGCATAGCATCAACCCTCGCGGATCAATAGGTCAGTCTTTTTCTGCCCTTCGCGCGTCTGCGGGCAAGAACCTTGCGGCCGTTGCTGGTTGCCATTCTTTTGCGGAAGCCGTGCTCCATCTTTCTGTGGCGTTTTTTCGGTTGATACGTTCTTTTCATTGCGGTATACCTCCTTTTTGGTTGGAATGCTTTGAACGAAACCGCGCCGAAGAAGGCGGTTTGTTATCATGTTTGAAGGCATAAGTTCTCAGCTTATACCTTGCATTTTGACATTATAGCCCAAAAGGGGGCGATCTGTCAACAACTTTGAAAGATTTATTTTCTATATTATATAGAAAGTTTCCCCGCGGTTTCTTGACTTCATCGCTGCAGCGTGTTAAAATGAAACCCGTAACAACCGGGGAGGCATGCGTATGGGAGAACGAATCAAGAAAGCCATCGGCGTCAAGGGCGATTTCAAAACCGCCATCGTGCCGATGATCAACTACAGCTACGCCAACATGTTCATGGGCGGCGCGGGCTACATCATCAGCATGTATTTCACGATCTTTTTGACCGACGTGGTCAACCTGCCGCTGCGCTCCACGGGCGTGATCGTGATGCTTGCCACGCTCTGGGACGCGGTGACCGACCCCGCCATGGGCATCATCACCGACCGCACGCGCGACAAAACCGGCAAGCACCGCCGCTATCTGCTGTGGGGCATTCCGCTGCTGTTCGTGTCCTACACGATGCTCTGGAACGGCTTCGGCCTTTCGGGCGCGGCCAACCCCAAGGCGGCCATGGCCTATTACGTGATTGCCTATATGCTCTATAAAACGGCCTACACCATCATCGCCGTGCCGCACACCGCCATGCTGCCCGAGCTGGCGCCTGCCTATGACCTGCGCACGCAGTACAACTCCATGGGCTATCTGTTCAACTCCGCCGGCATGGTGCCGTCGTTTCTGTTCACGGTGGCCATTCTTGCGATCTTCGGCTTCAACAACGACCTCAGCAGTCAGTCGAAAACGCCGTTCCTCGTGGTCGGCCTCACGCTCTCGGTGTTCTATGCGTTTGCGGTGTTCCTGACCTGGCGCAAGACCTGGGAGCCCTCGTCGCTCGACAATCACCCCGCGCCGTTCGATCTGCACTACGTGCTGCACGAATACGCGCTGGTGTTCAAGAACAAGGCGTTCCGCCAGTACTTCTTCATGAGCCTCGCCTATATGTTCTCCACCGGCTTTTACGGCAACTCGAAGGTCTATTACATCAAGTACCTTGCCAACCAATACAGCACTTACAGCGTGTTCAACGCCGTGGCGGGCGTGGCCGAGGCCAGCGCCTTCCCGCTGAACTACGCGCTGACGATGAAATACGGCAAAAAGAAATGCGGCGCCATCGTTACGCCGCTGATGATCGCCGGTCTTGCCGCCGGTCTTGTGATGCAGCACAGTCAGCCGGGCGGCGCCATGCGGATCGTGTGGCTCTGCGTCATGATGCTGAGCATGATCCTCTATCCGTTCGGCATGAGCGGCCTCGGCTTCGTTTCCTCCAACATCTTCCCCGATCTGACCGACGTGGACGAGCTGATCACCGGCCGCCGCCGCGAGGGCGTGATCGCCACGTTCAGCACCCTGATCAAAAAGAGCATCAGCGGCGTCATGGCGGCGCTGGTCGGCTTCACGCTGCAGGGCTTCGGCCTGGTCACGGGCGACGCGGTCAAGGAGATGGAAAAGGCCACCGGCGAGCTCTACCGCCAGTCGGCGTCCGCCGTGTTCGGCGTGCGCATCTGCGTGGCGATCATCCCGATCGTCGCCGCGATCATTGCGCTGTGGCTGCTGCGCAGGTTCCAGATGACCAAGGACGATCACACGATGATCCGCGCCGCCATCGCCACCAAGCACAAATACGGCAGCGTGACGCTGACGGACGAAGAGATCGCCCGCGTGGAAGCGGTCAGCGGCCAGAAGCTGGCCGACACCTGGCTGGGCAAGGACAACGACGGCGGCGAGCCGCACCCGCTGACGAAGAACGAAGACGGCGACTATGAGATCCTGCTGGAAAAGGAACGCGAAAAAGAGGAGCTGCACCGGCAGCAGAAAGAGGAGAACTTGTTATGATGAACGTCGATATCAGCAAAAAAGCCCCGGACAAGCCGGAGAAGAACTTTAAAAATGATTTCAAACGCTTTTGTTTTTATCTGGTTCAGTGGACGTGGGGGCTGCCGGTCAATCTGGTCGGCGGGATCGCGTTCCTGATCTGCACGAAGCTCCTGCACCGCCGCTATCAGCGGTTCGGCTATGCGTTCATCGTCTATCTGCCGTGGAACCAGGGCGGCCTTTCGCTGGGCCTGTTCATCTTCATGCGCGATCAGCACCCGAACAAAAAGTGGACCTACAACACCCGCATTCACGAATACGGCCACACCTGGCAGTGTCTGGTGCTCGGCCCGCTGTATTATCTCGTGGTGGCCATCCCTTCGGCCTTCTGGTGCAACGTGATGGGCGGTTGGCGCAAAAAGCACAACGTGTCCTATTACAAGCTCTATTGCGAGGCCTGGGCCAACGCCTGGGGCCAGAAGTTCACCGGCATGCGGATGGTGCAGGAATAAAAACTATAAAGGGCAAAAGAAAAACAGAGCACAGCTGCGCTCTGTTTTTTCTTTTGCGTTATGCCTCAGGGCTTTTTCCTCTTCCATTTGAACAACCGCAGCAGCGCGTCGATGATGCCGCCGCCCGGCGTCGGGCCGAGCGCCGTCAGGGTCGGATCAAAAACGGCGGTTTCAAACCCCGCCGAGGGCAGTGCGACGGAATCGATCTGACGATCGGTTTTCATCTGGTCAACCTTCTTTCTTCGTTTTTTCTTTTTTCATTATAGCACAGGAACCGCCGACTGTAAATGCCGGCGGCGTCTGCGTTTTTCACAAACTTTACCGCTTGAATATGGCAAGAATGCTATGGAAGAATTTGATCAGCCAGCCGAACGGGCCGGGGTGGATCTGGTGGCAGTAGTTGCAGCGCTGGGACGCCTTGAGGTCGGCGCCGCAGTCGCGGCAGTAGCCGCTGCCGTTGTCGGTATGCGCTTTTTTGGCGACGGGCAGGGTCTCCTTGTGGCTGCCGTCGCGGGTGCAGGTGCGGGCCTTCCCGCCTTTCCGTTCTCTGCGCGCCGGCTCCCGTTCCCCGTTCCCGACTTGTAAACTTTTTGTGCCCAACTGGACATCCTGCGGAGAAAATGGTATAATCGCTTTGTCCGGCGCAATATACATAGACGGCGCCGGGCGCGCAATCTGACCCGAAAAGGAGATCGTTTTATGTGTGGAATCGTCGGATATGCCGGTAAAAACCGCGCAGTCCCTTATCTTTTGGAAGGATTGGAAAAACTGGAATACCGCGGCTATGACTCCGCGGGCATCGCCGTGGCGGAAGGGGGCACGCTGCGCGTGACCAAGACGCGCGGCCGGATCAGCAACCTCGAAGCGCTGATTGCCGCCGAGCACCAAAGCCCCGCCACGGTCGGCATCGGCCACACGCGCTGGGCCACCCACGGCAAGCCCAACGACGTCAACGCCCATCCGCACCGGAGCATGAGCGGCCGCTTCTGCGTGGTGCACAACGGCATCATCGAAAACTATCTGCAGCTCAAGGCCGCCCTGCAAGCGGAGGGCTACGTCTTCGTTTCGGAGACCGACACCGAGGTGATCGCCCATCTGCTCGACAAAAGCTGGGACGGCGACTTCGTTTCCACCGTGCGCAAAACGGCTGCGCAGCTGGAGGGCGCCTATGCGATCTGCGTGCTGTGCAGCGACTGCCCCGATCAGATCGTCTGCACCCGCTGGGGCAGCCCGCTGGTGCTCGGCGTCTGCGAAAGCGGCACGTTCATCGGCTCCGACGTGACGGCGATTCTGCGTCACACCAACGACGTCTATTACCTCGACGGCCACGAGACCGCCCTGGTGGACGCGCACGGTGCGGTGTTCTTCGGCAAAGACGGCGCCGCCGTCGACAAGCAGCCCAGGCGGATCGAATGGAACCTTTCCGCCGCGCAGAAGGGCGGCTACGAGCACTTCATGCTCAAGGAGATCATGGAGCAGCCCAAGGCGTTTTCCGACACGGTGTCTCCGCGCATCACCGCCGACGGGACGATCGCGTTTGAGGATTTCCGCCTGACGGACGACGAGATTTGCCGCCTGCGCCGCGTGGCGGTGGTGGCCTGCGGCTCGGCGTATCATGCCGGCGCGGTGGGCAAATACGTGCTGGAAAAGCTGACGCGCCTGCCGGTCGAAATCGACATCGCCTCCGAGTTCCGCTACCGCGACCCGGTGCTTGACGAAGACACGCTCGTGGTCGTGATCAGCCAGAGCGGCGAAACCGCCGACACGCTGGCGGCGCTGCGGCTGGCCAACGAACGGGGCTGCAAAACGCTCTGCATTGTCAACGTGGTCTCCTCCTCCATCGCCAATGAGGGCGGCAGCGTGATCTATACCCACGCCGGCCCCGAAATCGCCGTGGCCACCACCAAGGCCTATTCGGCGCAGGCGGCGGTGTTCTATCTGCTGGCCGGCTATCTGGCCGAAAAGAGGGGTCTGCTCACGAAAGAACAGCTGGCGGCGTACACCGAAGACCTGCGCGCGATGCCGGATCTGATTCAAAAGACGCTGGGCGACTGCGAACAGCAGATCAAGACGCTTTCGCAGATGTTCATTCCGCTGGAGCACGCCTATTTCATCGGCCGCAACCTCGACTACGCCTGCGCGATGGAGGCCTCGCTCAAGATGAAGGAGATCAGCTATATCCACTCCGAGGCCTACGCCGCGGGCGAGCTGAAGCACGGCACGATCTCGCTGATTGAAAAGGGCACGCTGGTGGTGGCGCTCGCCGCCTACAGCGACGTGTTCCAGAAGACGCTGAGCAACATCAAGGAGGTCAAGGCCCGCGGCGCAAGAGTGCTGGCCGTTTCCACCGAGCGCCACGTGGACGCGCTCGGCGAGGTGGACTACCGCATCCTGATCCCGGACTGCAACCCGCTGTTTTCGGTTACGCTCGAGGTGCTGCCGATGCAGCTGCTTGGCTACTATACGGCCCGCGCCCGCGGCTGCGACATCGACAAGCCGCGCAACCTTGCAAAGTCGGTAACCGTGGAGTGAGTCGACAGTTGACAGTCGTCAGTCGTCAGCGCGCGGGGGAGCGCCGCTTGGCAGGCCCCGTGTTTCCGCGCGAACAGAAAAAGAAAAAGCAGACCCGCCGGGGTCTGCTTTTTTGCTGTTGACTATTGACTGTCGACTGGTTATGTTCCGATCAAAAGATCTGCGCATAACCCATAATGATCCGAAAGATACATCCCGTCCGCGGTGTTGTCGATGATCTTGTAGCGCAGCACCGGCGTGCCCTTCGTGACGAAGATGAAGTCGATCGGCTTGCGCTTGGAAAGCAGCGGGCGGCCGTAGTTGTGGAAGGTCTTGCCGCTGTCGGTTTCGGCGGCGGTGGTCTTCGTGTCGTCCAGCGCGGCGGCCACGACCCGGTAGGCGCGGGCGCCCTCCTCGGTGTTGAAGTCGCCGGTGCAGACCACGGGGCCCTTTTGTTCCAGCGTTTCGATCTGCTTTACCAGCACCGCGGCCTGCTTTTCGCGCGTGTATTCCAGCACGTGGTCGAGGTGGGTGTTCAGGTGGGTATAGACGGCTCCGGTCGCTTTGCTTTTGAGCGTCGCCCAGGTCGCAATGCGCGGGAAAGACGACGCGAAGCTGCGGCTGCCCGGGGTTGCGGGCGTTTCGCTCAGCCAGATCGTGCCGCTGTCCAGCAGGTCCCAGACCATCTTGTCGTAATAGACGGCGCTGTATTCCGTGTTCCGCGTGCTGTCGCGCGGTTCGCCCACGCGCGCCCAGGTTTCGCCGAGGGCCGCGTCGAGCAGCCGCAGCCACTGCGCCGTGGCCTCCTGCACGCCGAACGAATCGGGCGCGTAGGCCCGCAGCGTTTCGGCCACGAAGGCGGCGCGATCCCTGACCTTGCCGTAAAGGTCGTCCTTGCAGCGCAGGTTGAACGACACGGCGCGCACGGCGTTCTCCGGCTTCGGCGGCACGTTTGCGGGTGCGGCCGGGTTCGGGGTGTGGAGAGAAAGCGCGGTCAAAACGGCCAGCGCCAGCGCGGTCAGGTGGGCGCGGCGGTCTTTGAGGAAGGCGAGGAACTGTTCCACGGGGCAGGCTCCTTTCAAAAGGGGTGGGTTCGGAACGGATGGACGAATCGCACCCGGTCAGTCTGTTGCCGACGCCATGATGATGACGAACCGGTTTGCTGTTCTGTCATAGACCGTCAGGCACAGCGCGCCCCACCATTCGTGACCGTCGTCGAAATAATCCGACCACTCCGTGCCCCATTGGAACGGCTCCAGACCGTCGGTTCCGTGCGGGAAAAGGACGGCGTTGATTTCGTCAAAATCCCTGTTTGTATAACGGTTCCCGTGCGGGGGACACAAAAAGGCGGTGCGGTAGTTTAACGCTCCGTTGCGGCCCACGGGGGCAAACAGCGCCTGGGGCGAGATGCGTTTGGCTTTGATTGTGCCGATGTTGAAACGGACCCCGCTGTCGTCCCCGATGATGTGCAGCGCGCCTCTCATCAGCGCGCGCCAGTGCGATTCACAGCCGTTGTACGGCTCGTCAAAGGCGGCAATGCAATAATCCACGACGCTGTCGGGATAACGGGCAATCAGGCTGTAAAACGGGTCCCCGGGCACGTTGTCCCTTTGCTGCAGATAGGCCTCCACCGTGCTTTCGGCCAGCGCTTTCACAAGCGCCGCGCGGCTCCGGTAGCCCTCGGGAATGGCCACGATGGGGTACCACCTGCCGGGATAATCCCAGTGCTCCTGAAAGTAGTCCTCAACGCCGTGGCGGTCAACGACCGTGTCGATTTCGGGGTATTTCAGTCTTGCGGCCGCCAGTGCTTCCCGGTGGATCTCCGCCCGGAACTGCGCCGCATACTGCAGATCCTGTTCGCTGTAGTCTGCCATCGGTCTGTGTTCTCCCGAAGGCGCTCAGGCCGCGGGCAGGCGGAACGCCGTCTGCAGCAGATCCTTCAGCATGACGAAGAACGCCCGGATCTTGGCCGTCAGGCTCTTCTGGAAGGCGAAGGGGTTGCCGCTGCCGTCCACCTTGAAGGATTCGAACCCGCTGAAATCGTCCGACCAGTAAAAGCTGTAGACGTAGTTGTAGCGGTCGGATTCCATATAGGTGAAGTCGGGATTGATGACGAAGGTGGTGATGATATCGCCCCCGGCGAACGCGCTGCCGTAGTTGGAATCGTAGGTCAGCAGCACGTGGTTGCCCTTCAGGTCGTCGTAAGCGCCGACGATCAGAATTTCGTGGTTGGGCGTGGGGTTCTGCAGCAGAGAGAAGCCGAACCGGGCGAGGTTGCCCGCCTTGACGGTCTCATACAGCTGCCTGAGCTGATAGGTATAGGCGGCGCTGCCGGGCTTCATCGCGGCGTTGTCGGTAATCATGCTGCGCATGGACTGGCACTGGTAGTAGTTGATGAAGCTGACGAGCTCCGGCGTGGGCTCCAGATCCCGCACGTGCTGCGCGCCGTCCTGCATGGGCAGCATATCGATCATGCCCAGGTGCTGCATGGCGCTGGTGACGGAGATGCCGAAGCAGGAGCCCAGAAAGCTGCGCAGCGGGTAGCTTGCCGCCAGCGCGAGATCGGCCCCGGCCAGCGGATACATCGACGGGGAGAGCGCATATACCTTGCCGAGATTCTTCAGCATGGCGGCGTAGTCCGCCCGCGTCATATAATAGGGCGTGTAGTTGAAAAGCTCTTTGTCCGCCACCTTGACGGGGTAAGCGTTGACCGTGAACGGCTCGGGATCGTTGTTGAAGGAGAACGCCTCCTCCGGCGCGAGCAGGATGTCTCCGTATACGGCGTACAGCGCCAGATCTTCGGTGATTTCGATCTCGTCGCCGGCGTCATATTTCGCCTTGCCGCCGGGCGCGTCGCTCCAGCCGATGCAGGCCCTGCCGTCGGTCACGCGGCCGATGGCGGCCACGGTCGCGGTTTCGCCCGCGTGATAGCAGACGACCGCATCCGCCGTTTTGCCGTCGTAGGAATAAGAGACGGTTTTCACGCCCTGCGGCGCGTCGGCGGAAACGCCGGTCACGGCAAAGCCGTTTTCGGTGCCGTCGCCGTCCGTGGTCAGCGTCAGATGAACGGACGCGGCGGGAATATACAGCGTGCGGCCCGCCAGCTCGTCGCCGGAATATTTGCCGAGCTGCACGTCGCCGCAGGTCAGCGTCAGCACGTCGCCGGGCTTTTCGTCAACCTTGATGACGCCGATGCCGGCCAGCACGCTGATGGCGATATAGGAATCGCGGTCGGTTTCATACAGCTCGCGCCATTCGGGAACGGTATAGGTCTCCGTGGCGCCGTTGGTGATGTTGGTGAAGGTCAGCGCGCCCCATTCAAAGACCGTGTCCTGTGAAAAGGTGAGATAAAACCCCTTTGCGCCGGGCACGCCGCAGTCCCATTCCGCGGTGAAGTCGTTTTCATAAGGATGCGCGCTTTCGGGCAGCGCTTCCCCGGCGGCGCCGGGAAAGGCGAGGCACCCCAGGGCCAGAACCGTACAAAGCAAAACGGACAGAACTTTCTTTGCGTTACGCATCGTCATCGCTCCTTTTTTCATTTACAGGACTATTATACATGATTTTTGCGGTTTTGCAACGGTTTGATTGCCCGGGCAAGCCGGAGTTTTGTCTGTCCGCCGATTGAGGGCAGCGCCCTCACAGGTCGATCCGCTCAAAGCGGCGCTGGGCAAGACGGCAGGCAACAAAGGTGCCGGCGGCATAGAGAACCGCCGCGGCGCCCAGCAGCGCGAACTGCAGACCCAGCCGTTCCCCGGCGGGCGCGTTCAGAAAGGCGAGCGCGGGAACAAAATGGAGCGCCTCCCCGACGCCGACGAGCAGCAGCGTTGCAAGCCCGAAGGAAAGGAAGGGCAGGCCGATCTTATAGCCGGTTTTGAAAAAGCCGCCCACAAACAGAACGTTGAAGGCCAGATCCACCAGCAGCACAAAGGCCAGAAACACGGGCGAGGCGTTCATCAGGGCGTTGGCCGCGTAGGGCGCGGCGCCGGAAAGCGCCGTCATGCGCAAAGCGGTGAGCCCCGCCGCCAAAGCGAAGCCCAGAAGCTGGATGAGGCAGGTGAAGGCGTATTTCGCCGTGACGACGTCCGTCTTTTTCACCGGCAGCAGCACGGAATAGAGCACGTCGTTGGTCTCCCGCGTGGCCTGAAAGGAATGAAAGATGCCGAAGTTCACAAAGAAGGCGCCGATCAGAATGGGGTATCCGGGCAGCATCGTCATCAGCGCGCCCGCAAGAAAAAGATAGGAAAGGGGAGAAGCCGCCAGCTTCAGCTCCTTATTCAGCAAAGGCTTCATATAAATCCTCCTTTTCGTAATGCACCATGATCTCGTCCAGCGTGTTCCCCGCGCCCGTTTCGCGGCAGCGGGCAAGGAAGGACGGCAGCGGCTCGCTCGCAATCCGCTTCCCTTTGGCGATATAGGTGATATCGTCCGCGCATTTTTCCAGATCGGAGGTGATGTGGGTGGAAAAGAGCACGGCGATCCCCTGCGACCGCAGGAACCGGAAAACGTCCAGCAGCTCCGCGCGGGAGACGGGATCGAGGCCGCTCGTGGGCTCGTCCAGCACCAGAAGCTTTGCCCCGTGGGAAAGGGCCAGCGTCAGGTTCAGCTTGACCCGCATCCCCTCCGACAGGGCGGCCGGCGTTTTCTCCGGATCCAGCGAAAAGACGTCCAGATATTTTTTGCAAAGGGCGTCGTCCCACGCGGGATAAAAGCTTTTCGTGACCTCCAGCAGCTTTTTGACGGGCTTGCGGCGGTAATAATCCACCGCGCCGCCGGCGTAGCCGACGAGCTGCTTGATCTCGGCTTCGTGCGAGGCGAACGGCATACCGAAGTAGGTGATCTCCCCGGCGTCGGGATGCACGATGTGCAGGATGGATTTGAGCGTGGTGGTCTTGCCCGCGCCGTTGCGCCCGATGAAGCCCATGACGCTTCCCTCGCGCACCGAAAAGCTGAGGTCGGACAGAGTGAATTTGGGGTAGATCTTCGTAAGCCCCCGCACGTCCAGTACGTTCATTCCGTCGCCTCCGTTTCCGCGTCGCCGAAGATCCGCGCGCTGAACACCGCGAAGGTCTCTTTCGGCGGGATGGCGATGCCGCGCTTCTCATCTCCCAGAAGCAGCAGCGTGTCGCCCGGGCTGATGTTGAAGAGCTCCCGCGCCTCCTTTGGAATCACGATCTGCCCTTTCGCGCCGACCGTGACGCTCCAGGCATATTTTCCTTTTTGTTTTCGCAAAAAAATCGCCGCCTTTCAAAAAAAGTATGATTTGTTATACAAATCATACCACAGGAAAAGCGGCTTGTCAAGAAAAAAAGGAGCGGCAGCCCGCTCCGTCAGAGTGTTTTTTCCGCCACGAGCGCCGTCCAGCCGCCGTCCATCGGCACCTTGTCCCGAACGGCAAAGCCGTTCTTTTTCCAAAAATGATTGGCCTGCGGATTGTCTTCGGCAATGGCCAGGCGGACGGCCGTTTTGCCGGCCTGCTTTAAATAATCGCAGATTTCCCCGATGAGGGCGGTGCCGATGCCTTTGCCTTCGCAATCGGCGTTCACCATGAAGAAGCCGATGAAGGCCGCGTCCGCCCGCGGGTAGCCGTCGATCAGATCCAGCACGGCGACGAGCGTGTTCCCCCGAAAAAAGCCGACGTAATACTTGTCCTCCGGCCCGATCCCCGGCGGCGTGATGTGAAGATCGTTCAGCACGCGCTCTTTGGAAGGTTCGGCGTTGCAGTAATGATAGAACGCCGTGTGTTCTTTGCAAAAAGCAAACAGACCGTCCGCGTCCGCGTCGGTCATGCGGCGGACCGCATAGCGGCCGCTGAGCGCTGCAATGTCGAGCATGGCTGATCTCCTTTCGGTGCTTTGCCTTCCGTTTACGCACCGGAGGCGTTCTTGTCAGACTTCCGTTTCGCGGTGACAATCCGCGTTGGGGCGTATACTACCTTTTCACTTCAACTTGTTGAAACTCCAATACGATGGATTCATTTATAAATCCGCCGCCCTTTTTCTTGCAGCTCAAAGTCAGGTCTAAGGTGTACTTTCCGTTTTTCTCCCGAAGCGTGTCACCCATCCAATATGCGCCGATAAAACGAGAATAGTCTTCGATTCTTTTACCGCGGGTTGCTGATGCTGCCGAAAAGTTGCAGAATGTGATTTCTTTCACTTCTCTGTCATATGTGGCATCGGAAGCATCAATCCAAAAAGTCAGATAGTTATAGCGGTAATTCTTCTCCTTGTAATTCGGAGACAACGCTCCGTGTTTGATTTCTGTGATGATGGCGTCATGCAATCCCAAATGCCAATACCCTTCAAAAGCTTTCATATCAGAACTCCCCGGAATGCGATTTCAGAAAAGGCGCGTCAACGCGGACATTATCATGTGGATGAATTGACGCTGCGCGTCATGCATTGGCTGCGCCATGAATTCTCGCTGCGCTCCGTGAATTGGCTTCGCCATACGATCATGCCCAAAGGGCAATTCATGCGCCGCAGGCGCAATTCATGACCGAAGGTCCATTCATGCGCAACGCGCAAATCATTGCCTTTCGGTTTCAGTTTACCCGCTTTTTCTTCGAAAGTCAAGCATTGACTTTCCCGGCGGAATGGGCTACAATGGAACCAGTTTAAGAAAGCAGGTGACGCGCATGCAATCCTTTATGAACAAAGACTTTCTTCTGACGACCGAAACGGCAAAGGCGCTGTTTCACGGCGTGGCGGAGGGCCAGCCGATCTTCGACTGGCACTGCCATCTGAGCGCAAAGGAAATCTATGAGAACAAACCCGCCGCCGACCTCTATGAGCTCTGGCTGACGGGCGACCACTACAAGTGGCGCGCCATGCGCTGCGCCGGGGTGCCCGAGCGGCTCATCACCGGCGACGCGGCGCCGTTTGAAAAGTTCTGCGCCTTCGCAAAGACGCTCTCGCTCGCCATCGGCAACCCGCTGGTCCACTGGAGCCATCTGGAGCTGCAGCGCTATTTCGGCGTCACGACCCCGCTGTCGCCCGCCACGGCGAAGGAGATCTGGGACGAAACGAAGCGCGTGATCGCGCAGGGTGACTTCCGCCCGCAGACGCTGATCCGGCAGTCGAACGTGTTTGCGCTCTGCACCACCGACGACCCCGCCGATTCGTTGGAATGGCATCAGAAAATCAAGGACAGCGGCTTCGAGATCCCGGTGCTGCCGGCCTTCCGCCCCGACAAGGCCATTGCGGCCGAAAACCCGGGCTTCGGCGCGTGGGTGCAGACGCTCGCCAGGGCGGCGCAGATGCCGGTGGCGTCGTTCGCCGATCTGAAGGCAGCGCTGCGGGCGCGGCTCGACTTCTTCCTTTCCATGGGCTGCGTCGCGTCCGATCAGTCCGTGGCGGCGGTGGTATACGCCCCCGCGGACGACGACGCGGTGGACGCGATCTTCCGAAAAGCGCTGCGCGGCGACAAGCTGACGCAGGACGAGACCGACGCCTATCACTTCGCCATGCTCGTTTTCCTCGGAAAGCTCTATGCCGAAAAGAAGCTGGCCATGGAGCTGCACCTCGGCGCCATGCGCAACAACAACGCGCGCATGTTCCGCGCCCTCGGCCCCGACACGGGCTTCGATTCCATCGACGACCCGCGGCAGGCGCAGGGGCTTTCCCGGCTGCTCGACACGCTGGACAGGGACGGCCTTTTGCCCAAAACGATTCTCTTTAACCTCAACCCGCAGGACAACGCCGTGCTCGGTTCCATGTGCGGCAACTTCCAGTCGGAAGAGGCCGCGGGCAAGATCCAGTTCGGCTCCGCCTGGTGGTTCAACGACCACATCGACGGCATGCGCGCCCAGCTGCGCGCCCTCGGCAACCTCGGCGTGCTCGGCTGCTTCGTGGGCATGGTGACCGATTCGCGCTCGTTCCTCTCCTATCCGCGGCACGAATACTTCCGCCGCATCCTCTGCGGTCTTGTCGGCGACTGGGTGGAGGCGGGCCTCTTCCCGAACGACGAAGCCGCGCTGGAAACGATTGTCAAGGGCGTCTGCTTTGAGAACGCCAGACGGTATTTTCTCGGATGAATACGGATATCTATACAGTGGAAGAAATCGCGCCCGGCACGTTCCGGCTGGATGAATGCGGGCGCGACAACTGCTATCTGCTTTGCGGCGAAGAGCGGGCGCTTCTGATCGACTGCTCCCTCGGCGCGGGCGACCTGCTGCGCGCGGTGCGGCGGCTGACGGATCTGCCGCTGACCGTGGCGGTGACCCACACCCACGGCGACCACGCCGGCGGCGGGTATCAATTCGGTACGATTCATGTGCCCCGGGCGGAAACGCACGATTCCTTCCGCGGCCAGAACCTGCGCGTGTTCCGGCGCATGCTGCTTTCCAACCGCATGAAGCGGCAGGGGATCACAAAAAAGAATATCCGCGGCAGCATCCGCAAAACGGCTTGGCTGCCCATCGACGACGGCGCCGTGTTCGACCTCGGCGGCCGCACGGTGCGCGCGGTGTCGGTGCCGGCGCATACGATCGGCGGCACGGTGTTTCTGGACGAAACGAACCGGCTCGCCTTTCTCGGCGACACGGCCTGCCCCGTGCTGCCGATGCACACCTACCGGGCGCTGCCGCTTTCCGCGTGGGAAGCGCAGGGCGACCGTCTGCTGGCGCTGACCGACGGCTATGCGCTCTGGTGCGGCCACGGCGACGGCCGGCTGGACCGCGCGCTGATTGAAAAGCAGCTCGGCTGGGTCCGCGAGATTCTGGCGGCGCACCCGGCAAACGAGGCGGAGCGGAAGGCCGTTTTTTACCCGGCGTTCGACCCCGCGGGCTGTGTGGGCTTCCGGCCCGCGAATCTTTATGAGACAGACAAGCGAAAGGGGTGGGTGAAGGAAACATGGAACTCGATCTTACATGGCTGAAAAGCAAAGAACAGGTGCTGGCCGACATGCACGCCATGAACGGCTTCGGCACCCGGCTGACCGGCTCGGAGGGTCAGAACGCATTTGTGGCGTTTTTGAAGCAGCGAGCCGAGGCGCTGGGCTATCAGACCTACAGCGATCTGTATTCCTTTGACCGCTGGGAGGCGCAGCGCAGCAGCATCACGATCCACCGCATCCGCGGCGACGAGCCCGTGGCGGTGTCGAGCGTCTGGCCCTATTCGGGCGAGACCGGCCCGCTGGGCGTGACCGGCGAGGCGGTCGAGGTGTTCGGCAAGCATATCAACTATCTGCACGCGCGCGGCAAGATCGCGCTGGTCACGGTCAGCGATCTGGGCAGGATTCCCAGCGGCATCGCGTTCAACCAGCGCGGCGCCTACCCCGGCGGCACGAACATCCCCGCGTTCTATAAGGGCCCCGTGGCCACGTCGTTTGTCAACGTACCGTTTCTGCAGGTGGCGAAGGCCGCGGGCGTGAAAGCGGTCATCTGCATCTGGAAGGGCATGAGCCGCGGGATGGTGCAGGGGCAGTATCTGCCGTTCATTCAGGATTATCAGGGCATTCCGGCGCTCTGGGTCTGCGAGGAGGAGGGCGAAAAGCTGCGCGCGGCGGCCCGCAACGGCGACAAGGTCACGCTTGTTCTGGAAGCCAAAAAAGAAAAGAACGCCGCCAGCGAATCCTTCTACTGTGTCAAGCGCGGCAAAAACCCGACCGAAGCGATCATCGTCAACACCCACACCGACGGCGTCAACTGCGTGGAGGAAAACGGTCCGATCGCGCTGCTGGCCATGATGGAATACCTGAAGGACGCGGAGCTGGAGCGCAGCGTGATCTTTGTGTTCGTCACCGGCCACTTCCGGCTGCCGGCGTTCAAGCAAAACGACATTCAGGCCACCAGCAAATGGCTCAAAAACCACCGCGACCTCTGGGACGGCAGGAGCGGCCACATCAAGGCGGTCGCCGGCCTGGCGGTGGAGCATCTGGGCTGCCGCGAATGGAAGGACGTGAACGGCGAATACCGCGAAACGAACCCGATCGACATCGAGATCGTCTATACCGGCAACCGCGTCATGGACGCGATCTATTACAAGGCGCTCGAGGGCCGCACGCTGGTGCGCACGGTGACCCTGCGCGGCCACAACATCCTGCACTTCGGCGAAGGGCAGCCGCTGATGAACGTCGGCATTCCGCAGATTGCGCTGGTCACCGCGCCGGACTATCTGACCGCCGCGGCAGACGACCACCAGATGAGCCGCTTTTCCGTCGACCTGATGTATGAGCAGATCCAGACCTTCCTCCGGGCGCTGTTCCTGATTGACGAAACCGACGCCAAAACGCTCGGCAAGCCTGATCCGTATACGTTTGTGTTCGGCTCGGTGGGGAAGAATTAGGGAACAGGGAACAGGGAACAGGGAACAGGGAACAGGGACGCGCCGGACGTCAGCGTAACGGCCCCCCCATCCCGCGTCTGAAACAAGAAACAATATAAAAAGCGACAGCCCCGTCGGAATTCCGGCGGGGCTGTTTTTGTGGGGAAAAGAGAGGGGAAGACAAAATCGATTCAGGCGGCAGCGCCGATGATCAGCAGCACGATCACCACAAGGATGCCCAGCGACAGCACGCCGTTGAACAAGTTGACGCCGAGCAGCAGACGCTTTTGCCACCGGGCGAGGGACAGCACTTCGCGCAGCAGGAGCGTGGCCGCAAGGAAGAAAAGCGACAGAATCAGCCAGCCGCCGGCGGCCAATCCTTCGGAAAGGTCGGCCCGCAGCACAAGCAAAACCAGCAAACCCGGCAGCAGAATGTCCAGCGCACAGAAGACGATCAGCAACGGGCGAAAGAATCTTTTCTGCATGGAAACAACCCCTTTCGCTGATTATGTCGCACAAAGCCGTCAAAGACGACAAAAGGTCCGCTTCTTTTGTTCCGGCTGTTTTGAGCAGCTTGATCGTCAGAAACAGATTGACGGCGCAAAGGCCCGGAATGACGCCGTTCCCCAGAGCCGGTGAAGCCGGGGGGCAGCAAAAACGCGTCTGTGCAGCCCGCCGTCAAAGAGATCAGAAGGGACAAAGTGAAGGTTGTTACGGCTTGCATCTCTTTCGTTTGTTAAAACGATTTCGCGCAGTGTTTTCTTACACCGCCGTTTTCTTTTCTTATGATACAATCCGTTTTTCACGCCCGTCTTGCGCAGCGGTAAACAATCTGTAACGGTTTTATGACCGCTTGCGGCTGCCGTCCCTGCGCGGGCCGCCGAGCGCCGACAGCGAACTGCTGTTTTTCTCTTTACATCTTTGAAAAAATATGGTAAAATATCAAGTTAGAAAACCCCCGTCCGTGCTTGCGGGCAAAGCGGCGCAAGCGCCACGGCAAAAGGAGAAGATACCATGGGCAAAAAAATAGTGGTTGCCGGCGCGGGCCACGGCGGTCTGATTGCCGCGGCAAAGCTGGCGCAGGCCGGTTACGATGTGACGGTCTATGAACGCAGGATCAAGAGCGAGCTCGGCTACGACTGGGAGGACGCGATCAACCTGCACATCTTTGCGGAATGCGGGCTGGAAACGCCCGACACGTCAAACATTGAGTTCAACGGCGATATGAAATACTACAACCCGAACCTCAAGGCGCCGCTGGTGGTGCCCTCCAACGGCAAGGGCTCGGCCATGTTCGAACGCAAAAAGCTCTATGAAATCCTGCTGGACAACGCCGAAAAAAGCGGCGTCAGGATCATCTATTCCACCGAGATCCTCGGCCCGGTGATGGACGGCCTGCGCGTGACGGGCATCCGCACCTCCGACGGCGTGGTGGACGCCGACCTCGTGATCGACGCGGCGGGCATCAACACGCCCTTGCGCTCGCGGCTGCCCGTGTGCTGCAACGTGGACCGCGACTACGGCTACGGCGAATGCTTCTATGCCTACCGCGCCTATTTCAACAAGGTGCCCGGCCACGACCCCGACGTGGGATACGAAATCTTTCTGATGCATCAGGGTGAGCGCGGCATCTCGTGGGTCGTAACGAAGGACAGCTACGTCGACGTGCTGATCGGCCGCATGGCGCCCATGAGCAAAGAAAAGCTCCGCAAAACGCTCGACGAAATGCGCGCGTTCAGCCCGCAGATCGGCGAAACGCTGCTGCGCGGCGGCTCTCAGGAGCAGATTCCCGTGCGCCGGCCGCTGTCGGTCATGGTCTGCGACGGCTATGCCGCCGTGGGCGACTCCGCCTATATGACCGAGCCGATGAGCGGCTCCGGCATCTGCGCCTCCATGCGCGCCGGCCTGCTTTTGGCGGAAACCGTGATTGCGGACGAAAAAGAGGAATATTCCAAAGAAACGCTCTGGGAATACAACCGCAAATACATGCTGCACTTCGGCAAGAACTTTGCCGCCATCGACATCCTCAAGAATGTGCTGCTGTGCACCGAGGTGGAGGGCGTCAACTTCCTGTTCGACAAGGGCATCATCACCGAAAACGATATGTCGTTCGGCACCGGCAAGAGCGACAAGGGCATGGCGTTCAGCGACCTTGTGGCCCGCGCCACCCGCGGCATCGGCAACCTGCCCGTGCTGCTGCGCACCGCCGGTGCGCTCTCAAAGGGCGACAACGTGAAAAAAGTCTATGAAGCGATCCCGAAGACCTACAACGAAAAAGCGGTGCTCAAATGGAAGGCCGACGTGCGCGAGGCCACCACGCTGATGCAGCGCTGACGCGCAGAGAGAGAAAGCAGAGGACTGAATCATGGGTAAAAAATATGTGAAGGAACAGACGATTCTGTATCTGTTCAAGTTTGCCATTTCCCTGCTGTTTGCGGGCGCGATGTACTGGCTCTGGGTCCGGCGGTTCAATTCCTCGGCGCCCACGCCGTTCTATCGCTGGGGCAACTATTTCCTGTTCGTGCTGATTCTGCTGACCTACACCACCTTTGTCAAGGTCTACGGCGGCTTCATGGTCGGCACGGCCACGGTGATCGATCTGATCTTTTCGCAGGTGATCGCCATCGGCTTTTTGCAGGGCGTGAGCTATCTCATCTTTTCGCTTCTGAGCTACCGGCTGGTTTCCATCTGGCCGTTCGTGCTCATGTTCCTCGCCATGAGCGTGTTCGCGGCGGGCTGGGTCGTTGTGATCGACGCAATCTATTTCAAGCTCCACGCGCCGAAAAAGACCATCGTGGTGTTCAACAACGTGGACGCCTATCTTTCGCTCAAGGGCATCCGCAGCATGGACAAGCGCTTCCGCGTGGTGCGCACGGTCAATTCGGAAAAGACCAGCCTCGAAGAGCTGTTCTCCTACCTCAAAAAGCTGGACGCCGTCTTTCTGTGCGGCGTGCCGGCCGATTACCGCAACGAGGTGGTCAAATACTGCATCGCCCATTCCAAGGTGGCCTATATCAAGCCGAAGATCTCCGACACGATCATCCGCGGCGGCAAGACCATCCAGCTGATGGACGTGCCGGTCTACCGCTGCAAGCGCAGCAACTCGAGCCTGATCTACAAGGTGATGAAGCGCGGCATGGACATTGTTCTCTCGTCCGTCGCCATCGTGATCTCGTCGCCCGTGATGCTGCTGACGGCGCTGGCCATCAAACTCGACGACCGCGGCCCCGTGTTCTATAAGCAGCGGCGGCTGACGCTCAACGGCAGGGAGTTCAACATCATCAAGTTCCGCTCCATGCGCTGCGACGCCGAAAAAGACGGCGTGGCCCGGCTGGCGGGCGACAACGACGACCGCATCACCCGTGTGGGCGCGATCATCCGCAAATGCCGGATCGACGAGCTGCCCCAGATTTTCAACATCTTCCTCGGCCAGATGTCCATGGTCGGTCCGCGGCCCGAGCGCCCCGAGATCGCCAAGGAATATGAAGAGGTGATGCCCGAATTCGCCCTGCGCCTGCAGGTGAAGGCGGGCCTGACCGGCTACGCGCAGGTCTACGGCAAATACAACACCACGCCCTACGACAAGGTGCAGATGGACCTGATCTACGTGGCGCGGCAGTCGTTCATGGAGGATATCCGCCTGATGCTGATGACCTTCAAGATTCTCTTCGTGCCCTCCAGCACCGAGGGCGTGGACGCCGACCAGCGCACCGCCCAGCGCAGGAGCGCCGAAAAGGACGCGCCGCAGGAAACGGCGGCCGAAGCGGCCCCGCAGCAAGAGGCGGAGGACCCGCAGGCAGCATCCGACGAAGCATAAAGAGGGGAACGGCATGAAAGTTGCGGTTGTGACCGGCGCGTCAAGCGGGATCGGTCTGGAAACGGCAAAGCTGCTGAGCAAAAACGGCTGGCGCGTGTGGGGCTTCAGCCGCCGCGGCGGCGAGGACGGCGAAACGCTGCGCCACCTTGTCTGCGACGTGACGGACGAAGCGCAGGTGCGCGCGGCGTTCCAAACGGTGTTTGAACGGGAGGGCCGGCTGGACCTGCTGGTGAACAACGCCGGCTTCGGCATTTCCGGCGCCGTGGAGGACACCGCGGCGGACAGCGCGAAAAAGCAGTTTGACGTCAACTTCTTCGGCTGCTTTCTTTGCTGCCGGGCCGCGATCCCCTATCTGCGCCAAAGCGGCGGCGGACGCATCATCAACATGAGCTCGATGGCCGCGGTGCTGCCGATCCCGTTCCAAAGCTTTTATTCCGCGTCAAAGAGCGCGGTCAACGCGCTGACGCTGGCGCTCAGAAACGAACTGAAGCCCTTCGGCATCACCGTCTGCGCGCTGATGCCCGGCGACGTGAAAACGGGCTTTACCGCCGCCCGCGAAAAGAACGGCGGTTCCGAGGCGTATGCCGCCGTGGTGCAAAAGAGCGTGGCCGTGATGGAACACGACGAGCAGACCGGCATGGCGCCCCGGACGCTGGCCGAAGCCGTGCTGCGGCTGGCAACCCGAAAAAATCCAAAACCGCTTTCCACCTGCGGCGCGCAGTACCGGCTCTTTGCCGTGCTGGCAAAGCTTTTGCCGCAGTCGGCGGTCAACGCCATTGTGGGAAAGATCTATAGTTGAGGTGACGGCCATGGAACCCTATGCGGCGTTCGACCGAAGCGGCGACGTCAAACGCGAAAAACACGAAATCAGGCTGCTCGGCGCGCTGTCGGGCGGCGCTGTTTTGCTTTACGTTCTGCTGCAGAACGTTCTGGTCGGCGTGCTGATGGCCGCGGGCCTTTATCAGGCCTACCGCACGACGCCGCTGATGCAGGCGGGCGTGGACATTCTGCTGGTGCTTCTGTGCCTGCTGCTGCCGTTCCTGCTGCTCGGCAGGCCGATGGCCCGCATCTCGCAAACGGCGAATCTGCTGCCGCTGGAGGCGCCGCGCAGCAAGCCCGACTTTTTCCTGGCCATACCCGCGGGCGTCGGCTTCTGCCTGATTGCCAACACGGTTTCCGGCTATCTCATTACGTTCATTTCCGGCTTCGGGCTGGAGCTTTCGTCGCCCGACATTCCGATGCCGCAGGGCCCGCTCGGCCTCATGGCGTCGTTCTTCCGCGTGGTGGTGGTCGCCGCCATGGCGGAAGAGCTGTGCTTCCGCGGCGTGGTGATGAACTCCCTGCGCCGCTACGGCGATTTCTTTGCCGTTTCCATGGCGTCGCTGGTCTTCGCCCTGATGCACTGCAACCTGATTCAGGCGCCGTTTGCGCTGATCGTCGGCTTTGCGCTGGGCTATCTGAGCATCCTAACCGGCACGCTCTGGACCGGCATCCTGATCCACGCGGTCAACAACACCGTTTCGCTGGTGTTCAGCTATCTGCTGGAACGCATCGACGAGCACGCGGCCTCGCTGCTGTATACCGCCGCGACCGATCTGCTGCTCGCGGTGGGCGCGGTGTGCTTCCTCGTGCTGCTTCTGCGGCGGCGCAGACGTCCGGCGCCCCCGGCGGCGCGCACGGCGAGCACTTTCGGCCAGAAGGTCGGCGCGTTTTTGCTGAATCCGACCATGCCGCTGGCGGTCGCGCTGATGCTCTACTACACGGCGCAGTTCGTCAAAAAAGCGGGGTAGCGCCATGCAGCGGGAGATGGAAGAGGCGCTGCGGCTGGCGCGCGAAGCAGCCGAAGCGGGCGAGGTGCCCGTGGGCGCCGTTGTGGCAAAAGACGGCGTGATTCTGGGCCGCGGGCGCAACCGCCGCGAAGAAAGCGGCGACGTTGCCGCCCACGCCGAAATCGAAGCGATCCGCAGCGCGGCGGACGCCGTGGGCGACTGGCGGCTGCCCGGCTGCACGCTTTACGTGACGCTGGAGCCCTGCGCCATGTGCTGCGGCGCCATTCTGCACGCGCGGCTGAGCCGCGTGGTGTTCGGCGCCTATGACGAAACGGCGGGCGCAGTTGTGAGCCGCGAACGGCTGCTTTCGGGGTCGCTCGGCCCCGCGCCGCAGGTGGCGGGCGGCTACCGCGCCGCCGAAAGCGAGCGGCTGCTGCGCGATTTCTTTGCGAAACGGCGCAAAACCGTTGACAAAGCGGCAAAGGAAAGCGTATAATCACTTTAATGCAATAAAACCGAAAGGGGATTTTATCATGAAAAAAGCATTGTCCATTCTTCTGGTTCTGGCAGTTCTGACCGCGAGCCTGTTTGCGCTGGCGGCCTGCGGCGGCAAGGAAACGCTGACGATCGCCGTGCCCAACGACACGACCAACGAAGCGCGCGCCCTGATTCTGCTGCAGGAAAACGGCATCATCAAGCTCAAAGAGGGCGCCGGCATCACCGCCACGATCAACGACATCGTGGAAAACCCGCTGAACATTTCCTTCAAGGAAGTGGAAGCCGCGCAGATTCCGTCGATCCTGCCCGACGTGGACTACGCCATCATCAACTCCAACTACGCCATTGCCGCGGGCATGAAGCCGGCGGAGCAGAGCCTGCTGATTGAGGGCGCCTACAGCGCGTACTCCAACATCGTGGCCGTGAAGAACGGCGACGAGACCAAGGACAGCATCAAGGCGCTGGTGGCCGCGCTGGAAAGCAAGGACGTGGCCGACTTCATCGCCGGCAAATATGACGGCGCGGTGATCTCGGTGGTCGAGAACCCGGGCGACGGCTATGCTGCCGACGTCGATTACGACGCGCTCAAGGGCACCGAGATTTCGGTGGCCGCTTCTCCCGCCCCGCATGCGGAGATTCTGGAAATCGCGAAGGACATTCTGGCCAAGAAGGACATCACGCTGAAGATCGTGGAGTTCACCGACTACGTGCAGCCGAACAAGGTGGTCGACAGCGGCGAGATGGACGCCAACTACTTCCAGCACTTCCCGTATCTGGACGACTTCAACAAGGAGCAGGGCACCGACCTTGTGAACGCGGGCGACATCCACGTGGAGCCGATGGGCCTTTACGGCGGCCGTCAGACCACGCTGGACGCGCTGACTGTGAAATAAGAATCACGGCAAACATACAGCCGCAGGGAGCGATCCCTGCGGCTGTTGCTGTTTTTTGGGAGGAACCCCTTCCCGCCCGCGGTCCCGTGATATTGACCCATAAACGCCGCGAATTCTTATGAATATTTCCGATTGACAAGCGAAGCGCTGACGGGTACAATGATTATGAGCCAATATCTTTTAGAAAGAAGGTTGCTTTTTATGAAAAAACTGACCCGTAAATCCATCAGCGTTCTGCTTTCGCTGCTGATGATCCTGTCCGTCTGCGGCGGCATGGCGGTTTTGGCAAACGCCGAAGACACTGACCCGCCCGCGCCCGCCGCTGTCACCTATAAGCCTGTTGCGGCCAAAGACGCCACCTGCGGAGACGACGGCAACATCGCCTACTATAAAGGCTCCGACGACTTGTGCTACGTCAAAAACGAAAACGATGAATATGTTGTAATCGCCCTTGCCGACACCGTGATTCCCGCCACCAACGCCCACGGCGAGCTGACGGCCACCGCCGCCACGGACGCCACCTGCGAGCGCGACGGCAACATCGCGTACTGGTATTGCGACACCTGCAAGCACTATTACAGCGACGCGCAGGGCACGCAGAAGATCACGGCGAATGACACGGTCGTTCCGAAGCTGGAGCACAGCTTTTATAAGGATACGTACAATTCCTATGAGCCGAGCTGCAAGGGCAGCGGCGAGATCATCTATATCTGCGAGACCTGCGGCATGAAAAAGGTGGAGACCTACCCGATGGTGCAGCACGCCGACTATGACGGCAACGGCGAATGCGATTGGTGCGGCTTCACCATGACGCCGGGCGCCTGCCGCCAGTGCGGCAAGGTGCACACCGGCTTCTTCGGCAAGATCGTGAAATTCTTCCACGAAGCCTTCTGGTTCATCAACGAACTGCTGAAATAAGCGCACCCCCGTGACAAAACCGGCAGCCCGGACCTTCGGAGAAGGGAACCTTTAGCCGCAGCGGCGCGCTTATTTGTGAAATCCTGCGTTGCAGGGGACGGATATCCGCCAGGATGATCCGCCCCCTGCGCTTTGTTTTTCCGCCATCTTTTTTGCCGCAGCCCTTGCAAGCGCAGCGCATTTTGATTATAATGGTATTCTGTAACAGAAGAAGGAGGGAACGGGTTTGATCGAACTTGTGCATCTCGATAAAACGTTTCAGACCGCCGACGGCGCCGTGGAAGCCCTGCGCGACATCAGCCTGACGATTGAAGACGGCGACATCTTCGGCATCATCGGCATGAGCGGCGCGGGCAAAAGCACCCTTGTGCGCTGCATCAATATGCTGGAGCGGCCCACGGGCGGCACCGTGATTGTCGGCGGCGACGACATGACGAAGCTGTCTCCCGCCGCGCTGCGCGAAAAGCGCCGCAGCATCACCATGATCTTTCAGCAGTTCAATCTGCTGATGCAGCGTACCTGTCTCAAGAACGTCTGCTTCCCGATGGAGCTGGACGGCAAAAGCAAGAAGGACGCCAAAAAGAAGGCCCGCGAGCTGCTCGATCTCGTCGGTCTGCCCGACAAGGCGCTGGCTTATCCGGCTCAGCTTTCCGGCGGCCAGCAGCAGCGCGTGGCGATCGCCCGCGCCCTGGCCACGAACCCCGAGGTGCTGCTTTGCGACGAGGCCACCAGCGCGCTGGACCCCAACACGACCCACGCGATTCTGGAGCTGATCCGCGACATCAACAAAAAGCTCGGCATCACCGTGGTGGTCATCACCCACCAGATGAGCGTGGTCGAAGAGATCTGCAGCCATGTGGCGATTCTGGACGAGGGCCGCGTGGTGGAGCAGGGCGACGTGGCGCAGGTGTTTGCCCACCCGCAGTCGGACGCGGCCAAAAAGCTGGTCTTCCCGAACGGGGAAGAAACCGTGCTGCCGCCGCAGGAAAACCAGGCGCGGCTGCGCATCGGCTTCAACGGCTCCGCCACGGCGGACAAGCCGCTGATCGCGACCATGGCGGCCGAACACGGCATTCTGGCGAACATTCTGGGCGCGTCCACCCGCGCGTTCCACGAGCAGGCCTTCGGCGAAATGCTGATCGGCGTGCCGGCGGCGCAAAAGGAAGAAGCGCTCGCGTTTTTGCGTTCCGTGCCCGGTATTACGGTGGAGGAGGTGCCCGAAGATGCTTGACCGTCTGTTTACCCCGGAAACGCTGCAGGAGGCGTGGATGGTGCTGAAGACGCAGATTCCGCTGGCGATCTGGGAGACCGTCTATGTCACCGTGCTTTCCACGGCGTTCGCCATCGTGTTGGGTCTGCCGCTGGGCGTTTTGCTCGTGGCAGGGGAGAAGAACGGCGTACTGCCGCTGCCCAAGGGGCTGATGCACGTGCTCAACGTGGTGATCAACCTGCTGCGCTCGGTGCCGTTTCTGATCCTCATGATCATGGTCTTTCCGCTCACAAGGCTGATCGTGGGCACCACGGTGGGCACCGTGGCGTCGATCGTGCCGCTGGTTATCGCGGCGTTCCCGTTTGTGGCGCGGCTGGTGGAAAGCAGTCTGCGCGAGGTAAACCCCAACATCATTGAGGCGGCGCAGAGCATGGGCGCTTCGCCGATGCAGATCATCTGCAAGGTGATGATTCCCGAAAGCGTGCCCTCGCTGATCTCCAACGCGACCATCGCCATCACCACGATTCTCGGCTACAGCGCCATGAGCGGCATCATCGGCGGCGGCGGTCTGGGCAAGATCGCCATCAACTACGGCTACTACCGCTACAAGTTCCTCGTGATGCTGATCGCGGTGATTCTGCTGATCGTGCTGGTGCAGATCTTCCAGTCGGTCGGCACGCGCATCGCCGTCCGCAGCGACAAGCGGCTGAAGTAGTGTGCAGTGCGCAGGGACGCGCCGCACGGTTACATAACAGAAAGAGCGTTCCCCGCGATGGGGAGCGCTTTTTTGTTCAGTCTTTCGGCATCGCCGCAAAAGCAACGACCGAGGTTGCGGGTCCCCGGTGGGGACCTCTGCCGAAGGCAGAAGCAACGACCGAGCCGACAGGCGAGACCCGGGAGCCGAGAACGGCAGGCGAGACCCCGACCGCTGCAATCCTCCATTCTCCATTCCCTCGTCGTCCTTCACAAACCGGCGGGGATTTTTTTGTGCAAGTTTTTGCTTTTTCGGCGAAAAACGCTTGACTTTGCGGCGGCGGCGTGGTATAGTAGGGAATCGTTAACGGTGTTAAAATTTAACGAGTGTTAAAGATTTGTGAACGGAGAGAAAAACAACGATGGAAACCAACGAAATGCTTGAAAATATCGCCGCCATTCTGGCCGGCATTACGCGCTCGCGGCTGTTCTGGGACGTGCAGCAAAGCGTGCGCGGCGAGCGGATCCTGCTCTCGTATCTCTATGAGACCGGCGGCGCCTGCACCCCGGGCCGGCTGGCCGACCTGCTGCACGTGTCCGCGGCGCGGATCACCAAGATTTTGTCCACGCTGGAAAGCAAGGACCTCGTGGCGCGCGAAGCCGACCCCGCCGACAAGCGCCGCGTGGCCGTGCGGCTGACCCCGGCGGGCGCAAGGGTCGTCACCGACGTGCACGCCCAGGTGCTTTCGCACGCGTCGCAGCTGTTCCGGAACCTCGGCGAACACGACACCGAGGAATTCCTGCGCATCGTCAACAAGATTCTTTCGCTGGAAGAGATGGTGGACGCCGTCCCGACCGTTTGATTTCGGATTGCAGAAAAGGGTGTGATGAACCTGAAACGCAACATGACCAAGCTTTGCAGCGCGCTGCTGGCGCTGCTGATGCTGTGCCTGGCGGCGCTGCCCGCCGGCGCGGTCCGGTACCCCGAGGGTGTCACCGCGCAGACGGCCGCCCAAAGCGTCGGGAAAACCGACAACCTGATCAAAAACGCCGTGCCGGCCCTGACCGGCAAGTCGTTTTCCGCCTTCCTCTTCGGCACGCTTTACAGCGACGAAACGCTGTCGGCCATCCTCAAGGGGATCTATACCGCCGTGGAAGAGCAGGGGGCCGCGCTCAGCGGCTTCGGGCTCGATACCTCGCCCGCCAACGCGGCCAGGGGCCTTTCGGCCTATCCGTCGGTGCAGCGGCGCGTGGCGGCGGCAAGCAGCTGGGAATCGCTCGATCTTTCGGGCGTCTATTGGAACGTGACGAACAAGAGCTCGTTTGCCGCGGCGGTCAGCGCCATGGGCATCCCGTTCAACGACCTGCTCTATACGCTGCTTTGCGGCGGCACCTATCAGGCGGGGCTCATGACGCTGCACGGCGACAACGGCTACCGCGACGGCATGATCCCGATCCTGCAGGCGCTGGGCTGCCCGAGCATCCCCTCCGACACGGCCTTCCGCGCCGCGGCTGACAGCAACCGCACCATGATGCTTTATCAGATCGCGCTGTCGCTGCTCTCGCTGTGCGACGCGATTGCCGCCGCCCCGATGACGAAGCTGTGCGCCACGCTGCCCGACCTGGCAATCTTTGTCCGCGACGGCGGCCTGGAGCACGCCGTGGACGTGCTGCTGAGCCCGCTTTCCTCGGGCATCGGCCCGCTGGGCGGCCTTCTGACCGGCACGCGGATGCTGAAGCTCGTGATGTTCCTGAAGAACCCCGCCTCGCTGACCAGAAGCTTTGCCGACAACGTGACCGGCTCCGTCAACGAGATGATGGAAAAATCCGGCGTCTCGCTGGCCGAAATCGACCTCAACGCGCTCGCGTCCTGCAAGGGCAGCGGGGGCGCCTGCCTCGTGGAGGTGCTGCGCTGGGGGTTTGAAACCGTGAAGCGCAACCGCGGCAAGCTGACGGAGCTGATGCCCGGCGGCAGCGAAGCGCTGACCGCGCCGCTGCTCTCGCGCAGCGCAGACGAGCTGTGCTTCATCGTCATTCATCTGCTCAACAGCACCGAGACCATGCCGCTGCTCTATCAGTGGAGCCGCTACGGATTCAACCAGGTCAAGGTGGACTATACCAAAAAGCTCGGCAAAAAGGAATTCAAGCGCGTGCTGGCCGGCATCGACGACGTGATCGGCGAATTCACGGCGGAGTTTTCCGGCGGCGACGTCAAAACCGCGCTGGCCGACCTGATCTATTCCTCCGCCACGGTGACCGCCGTCTGCAAGGCGCTCTACGGCGCGTTTTCGGGCGAAGGGACGGCCGCCGCGGCTGCGGCGCTGGGCCTGCCCGGGTCGCCGGCGGCGCTGGCCGGCGTGCTGCCGTCCGGCTACCGCTCGGCAAAGAACGTGCTTTGGCGCTACGCCAGCTGGGATCACCTGAAGTCCGTCCCCTGGGGCGTGACGGCGGGCGACCGCGCGTCCTTCCAGCGTGCGCTGACGGCGGCGATGCGTCCGCTGCGTCCGCTGCTGCAGGGCCTTCTGGCCAACGATACGATTCCGCTGTTCGGCGCGCTGCACCTGCCCGGCTCCAACGGCTACAACACGGGCGTGATCCCGCTGCTTGAGGCGCTCTCCTGCCCGGACGACGAGATCAAGACCTATGTGGATTACTGCAAGGGCAAGGGCACCGACGCCATCCTGACCGATCTGCTGCGTCCGCTCCTGTCGCTTCTGGACCGCTTTGTCGAACGCCCGGTCTATACGATCACGGCGATTCTGCCGAACCTCGCCTACCGCATCGTCAACGGCGAAGTGACCCAGTGCGTCCGGAACCTGCTCTATCCGCTGCTGGAAACGCTGCGCCAGTTCGGCTATGACCCCGCGCAGCTCGGGCTCGACCTTTCGGCCGAAACGGCGCCCGACCTTTCGTCGCTGCTCTCGGGCGTGCTGACGGAGCTGCCGATGGAGCTGGATCTTTCCACGCTGGATCTCGCGTCGATCGCGGGCATGGGGACGCTCGTCACCCGCGAAAGCAAGCGCGTCACCGGCGGCAAAACGGTGCATATCGATGATGTGAAGGCCGAAAAAACCGCCGTGCTGGTCACGCTCCTGCGCTGGGTGATCGACCAGGTCCGCAACCCCGAAAACGGCGACCTGATGGGCTCCCTGATGCAGTCCGGCGACATGCCCGAAACCTTCAAACAGTTTTCGGCGGGGCTGTCGCAGCAGTTTGCCGATATGACGACGGACGAAACCATTGAATGGCTCTATCAGCTGTTTTTCCGCGAACGCGCCAAAAAGCAGCTGCCCCGGGACGACGGCTATGAGCCGCACGTCATCTATGAACCCGAAAGCCACGCGCTGCGCAATACGCTGATCGCGGTCGGCTGCGTGCTGCTTGTCGGCGGCGCGGTCGTTTTCCGGCGCCGGCGCGACCTCAGGCGGTGGCTGGAGCAGCGCAAACAAAAGAAATCGCAGAAGGAGGCGTGACGCATGCTGATTCTCAAGGATATCGTCAAAGATTACGTGGCCGGCGACACAACCGTGCGCGCCATGCGCGGCATTTCCGTCAGCTTCCGTGAAAACGAGTTCGTCGCCATCCTCGGCCCCTCGGGCTGCGGCAAAACGACGATGCTCAACGTGATCGGCGGGCTGGACCGTTATACCAGCGGCGATCTGATCATCAACGGCAAATCGACCAAGACGTTCACGGACGAGGACTGGGACACCTACCGCAACCATTCGGTCGGCTTTGTGTTCCAGAACTATAACCTGATTCCGCACCAGACGGTGCTCAGCAACGTGGAGCTGGCGCTGACGCTCTCGGGCGTTTCCAAAAAAGAGCGCCGCGACCGCGCGCTGGAGGCCCTGCGCCGCGTGGGGCTGGAAGCGCAGGCCAACAAGCGCCCGACCCAGATGTCCGGCGGCCAGATGCAGCGTGTGGCGATTGCCCGCGCCCTGATCAACAACCCCGACATCATTCTGGCCGACGAGCCGACCGGCGCGCTCGACAGCGAAACGAGCGTTCAGATCATGGAGCTGCTCAAGGAGATCTCCAGCGACAAGCTGATTATCATGGTCACCCATAACCCGGAGCTCGCCTATCAGTACGCCAACCGCATCGTCGGCATGCTCGACGGCGAGATCGTGAACGACTCCAACGCCTTTGAGCCGCAGGACGAGGACTATGCCGCCGAAGAAAAACGCGCCGCCGAAGAAAAGGCCAAGGGCAAAAAGCCCTCGATGTCCATGCGCACCGCGTTTTCGCTGTCGCTCAGGAACCTGACGACCAAAAAGGGCCGCACCTTCCTGACGGCCTTTGCCGGCTCCATCGGCATCATCGGCATCGCGCTGGTGCTGGCGCTTTCCAACGGCATCCAGGTCTATATCGACAAGGTGCAGAACGACACGCTGCTGGCGTTCCCGATGACGGTGGACAAACAGACGATGGATTTTTCTTCGCTGATGAGCGACATGACGGGCATCGGCGCGCCGGGCAAGGCCGACCACGACCTCGACAAAATCTACGTCAACAAGATGTTTGAAACGATGGTCAACACCTTCGTGACCCAGACCAGCTCCAACAACCTCGGCGCCTTCCGCACCTATGTGGAAGACAACAAGGCCCGCTTCCGGGAGCTTTGCAACGACGTGCAGTATAAATACTCCACGCCGCTGAACATCTATAAGGCCGACACGAGCGACGGGCTCGTGCAGGTCAACCCCAACACGCTGATGGATCAGTTCGACATGGGCTCGTTCGGCCTGACCAGCTCCATGACCAGCTCCATCACCGACATGACCAGCGCGGGTCTGACCAGCATCTGGACCGAGCTGATCGGCGACAACGACGTCATTTCCGGCCAGTACGACGTGCTCTACGGCAAGCTGCCGCAGAACTACAACGAGGTGGTGCTGATCGTCGACAGCCTCAACGAGATCAACGAGATGGTCGTCTACGGCCTCGGCCTCAAGGATCAGAACGAGTTCATGACCAACATCATGCAGTCGTTTGAAACCGGCGAGGAGATCGAATCCGCGTCGGATCTGTCGTTCACCTATGACGACATCCTCAACATGAAGTTCAAGCTGGTGCTCAACTGCGACTACATGCGCAAGGACGAGAAGACCGGCCTTTGGACCGATATGCGCGACAATTCGCTCTACGTCAAGGACCTTGTGGACAACGGCGTGGACATCAACATCGTGGGCATCCTGCGCCCGCGCAAGGACAACGTGATCTCGATCGGTACGGGCAGCATCGGCTACAGCCGCGCCCTGATGGACTTCGCACTGGAAAAGACCGCCGAAAGCAAGGTCGTCCGCGAGCAGCTGGCCGACACCACGAAGGACGTGCTCACCGGCGAAACCTTCGTCAACATGACGGTCAACGATTTCGATCTGGCCGACATCGATCTGACGAAGATCGATTACACGCTGCTCAACCTGCAGCCCTTCCTTTCCATGGCGAGCGAGATGGACCTTTCGCAGATCGACATCATGGACCTTTCCTCGCTGTTCGATTTCAGCAATGTGACCGACTTCCAGAAAAAGCTGATGGAGGGCTTCCTCAACGACGAGCAGGTGCTCGCGCTCAAGCAGGCCTATCTTGACACGATCAACAAGACCGCCTCGCTTTCCAACACCTACGCCACCCTCGGCTATTCCACCGCCGACACGCCGACCTCGATCTTCATCTATCCCAAGAGCTTTGAAGCCAAGGCGAAGGTCAACGACATGATCGACTATTACAACAAGCAGGTCACGGAAGACGGGCACCCCGAATACGCCATCACCTGCACCGACTATATCGGCCTTGTGATGGACAGCGTGACGAAGATCCTCAACATTGTGACCTACGTGCTGGTCGCCTTTGTGGGCATCTCGCTGGTCGTGTCGTCCATCATGATCGGCATCATCACCTATATTTCCGTGCTCGAACGCACCAAGGAGATCGGCGTGCTGCGCGCCATCGGCGCTTCCAAGCGCGACGTGGCCAACGTCTTCAACGCCGAAACGGTGGCCATCGGCCTCGGCGCGGGCGTCATCGGCATTCTGGCGACGCTGCTGCTGGAAATCCCGATCAATCTGGCGCTGCACTTTTTGACCAACACCGGCGCGGCGGCGTCGCTGCCGTTCCTCGGCGGCGTGATTCTGGTCGTTATCAGCGTGTTCCTGACGTTCATTTCGGGCCTGATTCCGTCCTCCATGGCGGCGAAGAAGGACCCCGTGGAAGCACTCAGAACCGAATAGGACTGTCGTATTTCGCGAAGAACGAAAAGAAAAACAATCTTACAATAATGAACAGAGCATAGCGGAAACTTGTGCTCTGTTTTTTTCACGCGTTTCGGATGGGCTTCGCCCATACCCGATTGTTGTTTTTCTTTTCTCGGCGTTTTTTCTCCCTCGGCGTACAAACGTACAGTCTTCGGTCGAAGAAAACGCCGTCTTCCTCGAAATCCGGCAGTCCCCGCGGCCTTGTATTTCGCGAAGAACGAAAAGATAAACAATCGCATAACAAAAGAACAGAGCGCAGGAATGAACCTGTGCTCTGCTTTTGTTCCTTATGTCAGTTGTTCAGGGAATCCGCCATTTCCTGCAGCGCTTCTTCGCTGTAGAGGTCGACGCCGTTTTCAAAGATGGAAAGAATCTTTTCGCCCTCTTTGTCGGGGCTGTCCTTGACCTTTGCCTTGATCGCCTTCACCAGCATGCCGCACATCAGTTTATAGAGGCCCTTTTGCTTTTTCACGTCGAACGCGCCGGGAAGGAAGAAGAACGGTTCGCCCGCCGGGCAGTTCTTTTCCCGGACCTTGTCCGCCTCCTGCGCCAGAACGCCGACCGCGCCCACGGCCCGGATTGCCGCGCCGCTTTCGCGCAGCTTCTTCAGGCCCTGAATTTCGCCGCCGAGCACCCAGCCGAGGAACACGGCGTCGTCCGCCGTCCCGGCGTATTTGTCTGCCGCAAAGCACGGCCACCCGGTCTTTTCCGCCAGCGCTTCGGCATAGCGCTTTGCCGTGCCGGTATTGCTCACATAAACGATGGCTGTCATGCTTCGTCCTCCGTCTTCTTCGGCTCCTGCACCAACGGGTCTTCCGCCGCGGCCTCCTCTGCGGGCTTAACCCGACGCGCCGAAAGCACGCCGAGCAGGGTGCAGCAAAGGAGCACCGCGCCCGGGACGGGCGTCGGCATCGGCTGAACGAAGAAGCCGCTCTTTGCCACCATGGGCGCGCTGATCGGCCAAAGGGCCAGCGGCAGCGCGATCGTCAGGCCTGCGAGCACGCACAGCGCAATGCGGCAGCGCCGGGCGCCGGGGTAGGCGGGGCCGAGCTTTTTCCGCTTGCGCAGCGCGTTAAGCAGAACGATGCACCAGACGAGGAACACGGTGACCGCGCCGAGGCCGGGCAGCCACGCAAAGCCGAACAGTGCGGAATCGATCGCGTGCTTGCCGTGCTGATTCACACGCATCAGGAGCCGCATGATGCCGGTGCCGTCCGAGATGATCTGGCCGCCGATGAAGAACGACGTGACAAACGTGAACGCAACGATGACGAAGCAAAGGATGCTGAAGATCAGCAGCAAAACGGCAAGGATGCGCAGCGCTTTCTGCAGCCTGGGTCTGGGTTCTTCCATAAAAAGCCACCTGCCTTCTTTTGATGGATTGATTATAGCACAATTCCGCCCGGTTTGCAACCGCAGGCGGCTGATTTCCGTGCGCAGTGCACAGGGACGCGGGAAACGTGGGCGCAAAGGGGGAAGGCCATTCCGCGAACGCCGCGGCGGTCTGATTCCGCCTTGCCGCGCGGCGTCAATTCTCCATTCTCAATTATTCCCTGCGTCCGTTCCCCGAAAAACACGAACCGCCCCCTTGCGGGAGCGGCCGTGTTGGAGAGGAAAAGAGAATGAAAACAACGGGCAAGGATTACCTTGCCGAGAGGATGTCGTGACGCAGCGGCAGCATGTTGTAGATGACGTCGTCCTGCGAAACCATGCTGACCGGAATCTCCGGCAGCAGGCTGTGGAGCAGGGAAACGAACCCGTTGCTGTTTTCGCCGGGAAAGCCCGTGACGAACAGAATCGGCTTCTGCCTTGCAACGTGGGCGGCCACGGTGAGCACCGGGTCGTCGCTGAAATAGACTGCCATTTCGCCGCCGGCTTCCTTGGCGAAGCCGAAAAGCTTTTCAAGCGTCTGGGGTTCGTGTTTGCTGAAATTGGCCGAGATCGGCAGCACCGAGATCACTTCCAGCGCCGCGTTGTTCTTTGCGGCGAGGATGCGGCCGGCTTCCACCAGCTTCCCGGAAGTCTCCTGCGGGGTGACGCAGACAAGAACGGTGGGTTGTGCTTTCATGACTGCACCTCCTTCTTACATCTGTATCATACCGCGGATACCTAAAAATACCCTAAAACAGTTGCAACAAATTTCTTAAGAAGCGTTTGAGAACAGTTTGTGAAATTTTGACTTTTTTGTTGACAGCGCCGCGTAAAACCGCTATGATGGAAGCAACCAAAGGAACAGGAGGAATCCCTTTATGAAAGTCTTTATGATCGGCGGCACGGGTCTGCTCGGCTGCGAAGCGGCAACCGAACTGATCAAACGCGGCCATGCCGTCACGTCCGTTGCGCTGCCCCCGCTGCCGGAAGGCGCGCCCATTCCGCCCGAGATGGAGATTCTCTTCGGCGACATCAACAAAAAGACCGACGACGAGATTGCCGCGCTGCTGGAGGGCTGCGACTGCTTCATCTTTGCCGCCGGCGTGGACGAGCGCGTGGAGTTCCCCGCGCCCGTGCTGGAATACTATCACAAATACAACATTGCGCCGCTGGAGCGCATTCTGCCGCTTTGCAAAAGGGCGGGCGTCCGCCGCGCCGTGGTGCTCGGCTCCTACTTCGCCTATCTGACGAAGCTGCGCCCCGATATGCGCCTGACCGACAGGAACAAGTACTTCCTTTCCCGCATGCAGCAGGAGGAGGTCTGCCAGTCGTTCGCCGACGATCACTTCGGCGTCGCCGTGCTCGAGCTGCCCTATATCTTCGGCACCCAGCCGGGCAGAAAGCCGGTCTGGACCGTGCTGATCGAACAGATCGGCGTGATGGACAAATGGCCGTTCACGATGTACCCGAAGGGCGGCACCGCCATGCTGACCTGCCGCCAGGTGGGTCAGGCCATCGCCGGCGCGGCGGAGCGCGAAAAGGCGGGCTTCGAAGCCATCCCCATCGGCATGTACAACATGAAGTGGACCGAGTTCCTTTCCATCGTCTATGAGGCCCGCGGCATGGGCGCCGACCGCAAGATCCTCTCCGTCCCGCCGTTCGCCATGAAGCTGGGCATGATCAAGGTTGCCGCCGATTACAAAAAGCGCAAGATCGATTCGGGCATGGATCCGTTCAATCTGCCCGACATCATGGACCTCGATCTGTTCATCAACGACACCTACTGCCGCGCCCTCGGCGTGCAGGACGACGACATCCGGGAAGCGATTGCCGATTCCATCCGCGTGTCCGAGGCGGCGTTCAGCGGCAAGGTGCAGCTGCTGGACATGAAGGGCGAATGAGGAGCCGTTGCATTTCGTGAAGAGCAAAAGAAAAACAATCTGATAACAAAGAGCAGAGCGCAGCGGGAATCTGCGCTCTGTTTTTTCATGCGTTTTGGATGGGCTTTTCCCATCCCCGTTTATTGTTTTTCTTTTTCGGCGTTTTTTCGCCCTCGGCGTGCAGCAGCACCTCGCCGTCTGCCAAGAAAAAAGCCACCCGGCTGCCGGGCGGCCTTTTTTCTGTTCCGCTCAGGAGAACAGCCCTTTTTTCGCTTCGATTTTGCCGCAGGTGAAGCCCGCGCCCTCAACCGCCGCCTTGATCGCCTCGGCGGGGACCTCCGCCGCCGTGCTGATGACGGCACGGTTCTGTTCGTGGTCGGCCTTCGCCTTTTTGACGCCCGGCAGCGCGGCGAGCGCTTTTTCCACCGCCGCGGCGCAGTGGCCGCAGTGCATGCCCGTGACTTCAATGATCTGTTTCATTTCAGGTTCCTCCTTCGCTTTTGCGTCGTCTGTGCGGATTCATTATAGCACAAACCGCGCCCGCTGCCAAGGGCGGAACGAAAAATAGTTGCGGAGCGTTCCCGCCGCGTAAAAGAATTATAAAAACGATTGACTTTTGCGCCGATTTATTGTATTTTTATTGGTAGAGCATTCACAGAACGGAAAGGAGATTTCTCCATGAGCAAGAATATCAAGACGACGGCGCTGGTCCTCGTGCTGCTGCTGGCGTTTTTGTGCGGCTTCGGCCTGGGCAAGAACAGAGGCTTCCACGTTAACTTCAACAACAACCCCTACGGCACCACCGCCCCGGCGGACAAGAGCGACGCCGCGCCCGCGGACGCGACCGCCGCGACGGCCGAACCCGACGACGCGCCCGCCGCGCCGGACAAGCCGCAAAAGGCGCTGAAGGCCCCCAAGGGCACCGAGGCCGTGGTTGCCGCCTTCAACAAAGCGGTCAACCGCTCGAAGCGCGCCGAAACCGTGACGATTGAAAAAACGGCCGTGCTGGAGCTGCAGCCCGGCGAAGTGCAGCCCGGTCTGGCCAAAGGCGCCGCACAGGCCGCGCTCAAGAACAGCCTGCGTCCCGGCACGGAGACCCACTCGATCCGCGCGGACAAGGACGCCGTGACGGCCAAGGACGTGCTTGACCCGCTGGGCAAGGCGGCCAAGCTGGACCCGGAAAAGGTGCTTGCGGCCAAGGCGAAGGCAAAGGACGGCGGCTATGTGATCGTGATCAAGCTGAAGCCCGAAACCGCCTCGTTTGACGGCGAAAAGACCCGGCAGGCCAAGGGGCACGCCGCCTGTCTGACGCTGCCCGACCCGGCGGAGCTGCGCGCCTTCGGCGTCAAAGTGAAGGCGGCCAAGCTGCAGTACACGGCGACGGCGATCCGCGCCGAGGTGAACGGCAGCGGTCTGGTGACGAAGCTGCAGTACACGGTTCCGTTCAGCGCGGGCCTCATGGGCAAATACTTCCTGTTCCATCTGGACGCCGCCGTGGACGGCACCTATGAGCAGGTTGTGACCCTGACGTATTAAACCAAACGGAAAAGCCGGCCGCTGGCCGGCTTTTTTTCATGCGCGGAAACGGGCGGCGATTTGTGATGCACCGTGACACGGGCGGCGATTTGTGATGCGCAGTGACACGGGCGACGATTTGTACTGCGCCGGGACACGGGCGGCGTGGGGTGCCGCGGAGAACGGTTCCCCGCGAAGGGAGCCGCCGCCCGCTTTGCCGCGGCGGCTGCGGCTGACTGCTTCCCGCGCCGCTGACGGCAGTTTCAACCAAGACCGCGGTTTCTCTTTCTTTCGGGCGAAAGAAAGAGAAAGTCCGCAGAAAAGAGAAAGAAAGCCCCGGGCTTCGGATACGGCGAAGGAAGAAAACGCCGTCCGCGTCTGCGACGCGGAAAAGCGGCGTTTTACTTCGCCTAATCCCACAGCACCTTAACTTCAGATTGCCGCTGAACGGCCTTGCACCGGCTATGCCGTGTCCCCAAAGAGAATGCTGCGGG
>JAEEUW010000075.1 GCA_016290665.1 Clostridiaceae bacterium
GTGCGCCTGGCGCCCAGCAGGGTGCGCGCCGCCTTGGGCAGCGCGGTCTCCTGGGCGGTCAGCAGCCGCAGCTCGGGGAACACGGTTACGCCGAGCGGGCGCACCGCGCTCTGGAACGCGCCGAGGCTTTCGCCGCCGCTGACGGTGGAAGACAGGGCGGCTTTTTGCTGCGCCGGACCGCCCAGCAGCAGCCCGCGGTAGCGCAGGCGGATATTGTCGACGCCCTTGCTGCGCAGATACTGCAGGATTTCGCGCGCCTCGGAAAAGCCGGTCAGCGTGCGGATTGCCGGTTTGGTCTCGGCTGCGCTCTGCGTCAGCGCGGCGCCGATCAGGCTCAGGTGGAACGGCAGCGTTGTTTCGCCGCGGATCGGCGAAAGCAGATTGAGGGTGCCGTTTCGCAGCAGCAGCTCGCGGCAGGCCGCGGCAAGGCCCATCGGCGACGCGGTCTCGTCCGCCAGAAAGCGATAAGACAGTGTGATTGCGGCGTCGGTCGTCTTTTTTGCGGCAAAGAGCACGCCGCGGTCGTTCTGCGCCGTTTCGGTCAGGGCGAAGGCGGGATACACGCGGTTGACGCCGCCCGCCGTCGTTTTCTTTTCGGCGTGCACCGTCAGCAAAGCGTCGCCGGCTTCACACAGCGCCACAAACGCCCCGCTGCCGACCCGCTGGCCGAAGGCGGGCACCCGGGCGCAGGCGCCGTCTTCGTTCGGCGTATAGGCAGGCACGGCAAGCGGTTCAAAGGCTGCGGGCTCCGGCTTTGTCCGGATCACGCTGCCGCAGCCGTCGGGCACAAGCAGATAGTCGTTTTCTTCGCCGCTTTGCTGCGCGCCGAAGAAGGGGAGCACCGCCGCCGAAAGCAGCTTTGCGCCGCGCGGCAGCTTTTGCTCCCGAAGGCCGGCGCAGTCCAGCTCCACGCGCATGCAGCCGTCGGTCACCGTTACCGCAAGGGGAAGCGTGAACTGCAGCCGGTCGCCGCCTTCCGGCTGGGCGTCAAAGTGATAGAGAAACTGCACGCCGTTGTCGCGCAGGGTCACTTCGGTTTTTGCCGGGTCGCAGTCGTCCTGCGTGTTGAGCGTCAAAAGCTCTTTGCCGCAAAGCACCGTCAGGGTCAGCATGGCGGCGTCGGGGTGCGCTTCTGCGGGCAGGGCGCGCCAGAGCTGTCTGGCGTTCGCGTCATAGACGGCGATGCTGCGGCTTTCTTCGTCATAATAGAGCACGGTCATCTCCGCGCGCGACACGCGGGTCAGCGCTTCGCGCGCCTTGGCACACCGGTGCACGCCGGTCTGCGCTCCGGCGGGGCGCACGTCTGCCGAAACCGGCTTCACCCGGTCGGCAAAGCGGCCGCAGCCGCAAAGCAGCAGCAGACAAAGCAGACAGAGAAGCCCGCCGATCGCTCCGTTTCGTTTCATGCCAACGCCCCCGATTTCATTCTGCCGCCATTATACCACAGAAAAGACAGACTTGTCCAGCCGCAAAAGGGTTGACAAAACGCGCGCGCGTGCATATAATAGAAAGGCAAACAAAAAAGGCTGTGACAAAGAAGAGTAGGCGCCGGGTGCGATGCACAGAGAGGAACGCGGTTGTTGAGAGCGTTCTGCAAAGCGGGCGTTGAAGTGCGCTTTTGAGCTGCCGCGGGGAAGAGAGTATCCGCGGACGGTCGGCCGCCGTTACCGGCGCAGGAAACTGCATGAGTGAGAAATCAGAGTGGAACCGCGTACTTACGCCTCTGGTGCCGACAGGCATCAAAGGCGTTTTCTTTGTTTTGGAGGGATAGCATGTTCGACCGTTTGAAAGAGGATCTGCAGTGCTTCAAAGACCGCGACCCCGCGGCGCGCAGCAGTCTGGAAATTTTCTTTTTGTACCCGGGCTTCCGGGCCGTGCGGATGTATCGCCGCGCGCACTGGTGCTATACGCACCGGCTGTTCTTTCTGGCGCGGCTGATCTCGCAGCGCTGCGTGCGCAAGACGAATATCGAGATTCACCCCGGCGCCACGATCGGCCGCCGCTTTGCCATCGACCACGGCACCGGCGTCGTGATCGGCGAAACCGCCGTGATCGGCGACGACTGCCTGCTCTATCAGGGCGTCACGCTGGGCGGCACCGGCAAGGATCACGGCAAACGCCACCCGACGCTCGGCAACAACGTTATGGTGGGCGCGGGCGCCAAGATTCTGGGCCCGTTCACCGTGGGCGACAACTCCAACGTCGCAGCGGGCTCCATCGTGCTTTCGGAGATTCCGCCGAACTGCACCGCCGTCGGCATTCCGGCGCGGATCGTGAAGCAGGACGGCATCCGCGTCGACCGGCTCGACCAGATCCACGTGGCCGACCCCGTGGAGCTGGAGCTGCGCGGCCTGCGCGCAAGAGTGAACCAGCTGGAAGACGAACTGGAGGACCAGACCAACGCCTGTCCGCGTCTGCGGCAGCGGGCCGAAACGCAGCAGGAGCCGCTGAACGACGTGAATTTCTGGGTCATCTGAGAGTGCAAGGAAGGAGAATGGAACCATGAAAGTTTTCAATACGCTGACAAGACAAAAGGAAGACCTGATCCCGCTGAAGGAGGGCGAATTCAAGATCTATGCCTGCGGGCCCACGGTCTATAACTTCATCCACATCGGCAACGCGCGCCCGCTGTGCGTGTTCGACGTGCTGCGCCGCTATCTGGAATGGCGCGGCAACAAGGTGACGTTCGTGCAGAACTTTACCGATATCGACGACAAGATCATCCGCCGCGCCAACGAAGAGGGCGTGACGTTCAAGGAAATCTCCGAAACCTATATCAAGGAGTTCTGGACCGACGCCAAAGGCCTCGGCGTGCGCGAAGCCACCGTACACCCGAAGGCGACCGAAAACATCGGCGAGATCATCGACATCGTGTCGTCCCTCGTAGAAAAGGGCTACGCCTACGAAGTGAACGGCGACGTCTATTTCAGCCCGAAGCGGTTCCCCGGCTACGGCAAGCTGTCGCACCAGCCGCTGGAAGAACTGGAGGCCGGCGCGCGGATCAACGTGGGCGAGGTGAAACGCGACCCGATGGACTTTGCCCTTTGGAAGAGCGCCAAGCCCGGCGAGCCCTATTGGGAGTCCCCCTGGGGCAAGGGCAGACCCGGCTGGCATATCGAATGCTCGGCGATGGTGCGCCGCTATCTCGGCGAAACGATCGACATTCACTGCGGCGGTCAGGATCTGATCTTTCCGCACCACGAAAACGAGATTGCCCAGAGCGAATGCTGCAACGGCGCGCCGTTCTCGCGCTACTGGATGCACAACGGCTTCATCACCGTGGACAAGGTCAAAATGTCGAAATCGCTCGGCAACTTCTTCACGGTGCGCGACGTGGCCGAGCAGTTCGGCTATGAACCGATCCGCATGCTGATGATCTCCAGCCAGTACCGCAGCCCGATCAACTACAGCTACGACGCCATCGTGCAGTGCAAGGCCTCGCTCGAGCGCCTGTATACCTGCCGCGACAACCTTGATTTTGCGCTGCAGAACGCCGTGGACGATGCATCCGCGGACGACGCGGCGATGGTCGCAAAGATCGACGAGCGCCGACAGGGCTTCATCGACGCGATGGAGGACGACCTCAACACCGCCGACGCGCTGGGCGTGGTGTTTGAGCTGGTGCGCGACCTGAACACCGGCGTCAACGAGGGCGTCCACAGCAAGGCGCTGGTGGAACACGCCATCGAGGTGTTCGACGAGCTGACCGGCGTGCTGGGCCTTCTCTATAACCGCAAGCAGAAGGACGACCTCGACAGCGAGATCGAAGCGCTGATTGAGCAGAGAACGGCCGCCCGCAAGGCGAAAAACTGGGCCGAGGCCGACCGCATCCGCGACGAGCTGAAAGCGCGCGGCATTGTCCTTGAAGATACGCCGCAGGGCGTGAAGTGGAGCCGGGCTTGAATGGAGAATGGAGAATTGATTTGATCCTTCTCTGTTTTCATTGCGGCGCTCCGCGCACGTTACAGCCTCTTCTTTACAATAACGAACCAATAGAATCAATGTTTGATTTCATCCCTTGACGCATCGCGCGCAGCGCGGCGTCCCTCAATTCCGAATTCCGCATTCCGAATTCCGAATTGCATCCGCAAAGGAGTTGACCAACTTGACCGACCTCCGTTCCGCCCCCATCGGCGTCTTCGATTCCGGGGCAGGGGGCATCAGCGTGCTCAAACGCCTCTGGGCGCTGATGCCGAACGAACAATATCTATACTTCGGCGATTCCGCCAACGCGCCCTACGGCACCAGGCCGCTGGAAACCATCCGCGACCTGACCGTGGCCGCCGTGGAGCATCTGCTCGACGCGGGCTGCAAGGCGATCGTGCTCGCCTGCAACACCGCCACGAGCGCGGCGGCAGCCGAGCTGCGCGAAGCCCACCCGGACGTTCCGATCATCGGGCTGGAGCCGGCGCTCAAGCCCGCCGCCCTGTTCGGCGACCACCCCACCGTGGTGGTCATGGCGACGCCCCTGACGCTGCGCGAAGCCAAGTTTCAGGCGCTGGCCGACCGGTTTGCCGACCGGTGCGAGCTGATCCGGCTCCCCGCGCCGGAGCTGGTGACGCTGGTGGAGCAGAACAAGATGGGAACGCCGGAGCTGTGGGCCTATCTGGAGGATTTGTTCGCGCCGCTGGACAAAGACAGCATCGACTGTCTGGTGCTCGGCTGCACGCATTTTCCGTTTGCCAGGCGCGAGCTGCGGGCCATTCTCGGCAGCCGGCCGGTTTTCTTCGACGGCGCGGTGGGCGAAGCGAAGTATACTGCCGTCGTACTCGAAAGCCGCGGTCTGCGCGCCCCCGACAACGCGGTCGGCGCCATCCGCTTTGAAAGCAGCGACCCCGAAAAACTGCCGCTGCTGGAACAACTGTTTTCTTTTGATCTGTAACGAGGTGATACGATGCTGACACAGGAAATGAACGACGTCATCGCCGTCCGGCTGGACAAGGGCGAAGAGATCGTCGCTTCGCTGCGCAGGGTCTGCGCGGATTACGGCGTGACTTGCGCAAAGATCGACGGCCTCGGCGCCGTCAGCGCCGCCACGGTCTGTCTGTTCGATACGGCGGCGAAGCAGTACCACGAAACGGCGCTCAGCCGGTTTCTGGAGATGACCAACCTTTGCGGCAACGTGTCGCAGCAGAACGGGGAGGTCTATCTGCATTTGCATATCACGCTGGCCGATGAGAACGGCCGTGCCTTCGGCGGCCATCTGAAAGAGGCCTTCATCGGCGCCACGGCGGAGCTGTTTGTGACGAGGCTCAGCGGCAAAATCGACCGGGTGCGCGACGAAGCGACCGGCCTCAACCTGTTTGCGTGGTGATTGCGATGACGGAGATTCAACAACTGCTCAGGGATTATTTATTGGAACAGGGCGCGTCGGACGTGGGCTTCTGCTGCCCTGGCGACGGCGACTTCGGCGACTGCGTCAACGCGGTCAGCGTCGCGGTGCACCTGTCGGACGCCATCGTGGACGAGGTGGGCGCGGAGCCGACCCACACCTATTTCAACCATTACCGTTCGGTCAACGCGTTCATCGATGCGCTGCTCTTAAAAGCCGGCCTGTTTTTGCAAAAGCACGGCTACCGCTACATCACCGTGGCGGCGTCGCAAAGCATCAACAAGGACGGCTGGAACTACACGGGCCGCTATTCCCACAAGAAGGCGGCGGTGCTCGCCGGCCTCGGCACGATCGGCAAAAGCTCGATGTTTCTGCATAAGGACTTCGGCACACGGGTGCGCCTCGGCACCGTGTTCACCAACGCGCCGTTCGACTGCAGCGACGTGACGCCGGTTTCGCTTTGCAAAAACTGCGACCGCTGCGTCAAGGCCTGCCCCGCGGGAGCCATCAGCGGCAGGGAGTGGGCCCCGGGCGTGACGCGCGAAGAGATGTTCGACGCCAAGAAGTGCAGCGAGTACATGAAAAAGCACTTTCAGCACATCGGCCGCGGCGCGGTCTGCGGCATCTGTATGGAAGTGTGTCCGCTCAAGAAATAACCGCACCGTCCTGCAGCACCCGAACCCTGCAAAGCCTTGCGTCGGCCTTTTGCCGCCCGACAGAACGCAGCACGCCGGACAATCCGAAACGGATTGTCCGGCGTCTTTTGGTGACTGAAGGCTGAAGATCAGATATGACAGACCAGCTCAAAGAACGGGCGGAACGCGGAGGGCAGGGCATAGTCTGTTTCCAGCTGTTCGCACGTGACCCAGACGAAAGCGTCCGGCGTTTTGCGGCACTGGATCAGATAGCCCGTCATGTGCCATTCCACGTGGGTGAAAACGTGCGTGTAGCCGGTCTGCATGGAAAGCTCCGTCGGCGCGGCGCCAAGGTCGCTTGCCAATTGCAGCGCCGCCTGCGCGGCTTTGTCGGGGTCGCTCTGGTGCGTCATGGAAACGTCGGCGTTCGGGAACTCCCAAAGCGACGCGAGCAGGCCGTTCTTGCCGCGCTTGCGGATGGCGAAGCGGTCGCCGCACTGCAAAACCAGCACCGTTTTGAACACGATCCTGCGCGCCTTTTTCGGGTCGCGCACGGGGAACTGCGCCCAGGTGCCGTTTCGGCCCGCCCGGCAAACGCCGTTCAGCGGACAGCGCTCGCACTGCGGCGCCCCGTTCGGCAGACACACGCACGCGCCCAGCTCCATCAGCGCCTGCGTCAGTGCGCCGCAGCTGCCGGCTTCATACAGCGGCTGCAGCTTTGCTTCAATGGCTGCCTTTGTCGCAGCTTTGTCGATGTTTGCGCCGTCTTCCAGCACGCGTGTGACGACCCGCAGCACGTTACCGTCCACCGCGGGCGCAGGCAGATCGAAACAGATGGAGCCGATCGCGCCGGCGGTATAGGGGCCGATGCCGGGCAGGGCGCGGATGGCGTCGAGCGTTTGCGGAAACGCGCCGCCGTGCAGTTCCATAACGACTTTTGCCGCCTTTTGCAGGTTGCGCGCGCGGTTATAGTAGCCGAGGCCCTCCCACAGCTTGAGGAGGGTCTCTTCGTCTGCGTCGGCAAGCGCTTCCACCGTCGGCAGCGCCCGCAGAAAGCGGTGATAGTAATCCACCACGGCCTCCACCCGCGTCTGCTGCAGCATGATCTCCGACAGCCAGACGTGATAGGGCTCTTTGTCTCGCCGCCAGGGGAGGTCGCGCCTGTTCTCTTCGTACCACGGCAAAAGCAGACCGGGCAGAGCGGAAAGGCCGCTCATACGGCCGGCTCCTTTTGCGGCAGAAACGGGAAACGGACGAACCGCCGCAGCGCGAACCACAGCGCGGCGCAGATCAGAAGATAGGCCGCGCCCGAAAGCACACAGTAAAGCGGGGCGCTGACCAGAAGGCCGCCCTTCAGGTGATGCAGGGCGTAAAGATAAGGCACGCAGGTAGCGCCGACGACGCAGACGGCCTGGCCGATTTTGACCTTCGTGTCGGCAAAGTCGCTCGGCACCCCGGCGACAAACGGCGCAAAACGGCGGAACCAGAGGGTGAGCGGCAGCAGCAGCGCAAAGCACAGCACGGCGGCGCAGACGACGAACAGGGCCGTCTTTTTCCACGCCGGGAACAGCGCCTCCATGCAAAGAATCATCGGCTTATGGAAGCCCATGAACAGCAGCGTGTTCTGGCCGGCGAGGTTGAGCCACCCGAGCTTGGGCAGCTTCATCGTCAGAAACGCGAGCGCGGCGGACGTGGCAACCGCCGTCAAAAGCGCCACGGCGAAATCCTTGCCGTAATGGTTGCCGTGAATGCTGGTGCGGCCGTTGAAATACCACACCGCGGCGCCGAAGGCAAGCAGGCCCAGCGCAAGGCCCAGCGTTTTGGGCAGGGTGAGGGCTTTGATCTTCTCTTCGTGCGCGCGGTAAAGCAGGCCCAGCGCGTTGCCGCAAAGGATCATGCACGCCACGGCCGGAGTCACGTTGAGGTGCCACGGCAGGCGCAGATGTTCGGTGAAGATGCTCAAAGGCAGCAGAGCGAACGTCAGCGCGAACAGCGGCAGGCGTCTGCCCTTTGTCAGCTTGATGAGGAAAAAGAGCAGCAGCTCGGCTAGAAACAGCAGCAAAACAAAATACAGCGGGTTCGAGGGCGCCTCGGCCAGCCGGCTGTGACCGCGCACGATGCCGCGCATATAGAGCGCCGCGGGCACCTCGGCATGGCCCAGCACGGTCTTTTGCACAAAGCGCAGCACCATGCTCAGAAGCTGCATCCACACGTAGGGCACCAGCAGCCGCAGGGTCAGCCGCCGGAGATAATCGAGCGGCTTTGTTTCCGCCAGCTTTTCAATCTTGAAATTGAAGCCGGTCACAAAAAAGAACAGCGGCATGTGGAACGAGCAGATCCAGGACTTCAGCGTGGCGCCGATCTCCAGATGGCCGAGGATCACAAAGAAGAACGCGATGCCCTTGAGCTGATCCAGCCAGACGATGCGTTCCTGCTTCAGCGGGGAAACCGGCTGCAAAACGGGGTTGTTCATACCTTCTCCTTATACCATCTCTTCCGGATGGAAGACTTCATCAAACTGTTCCGCGGTCAAAAAGCCGAGCGAGACGCAGGCCTCTTTGAGCGAAATGTTTTCGCGGTACGCCTTTTTGGCGGTCTTTGCGGCGTTCTCATAGCCGATATAGGGGTTCAGCGCCGTCACAAGCATCAGCGAGCGGTGCAGGTTTTCGTGCATCTTTTCTTCGTTCGCTTCAATGCCGCGCACGCAATGGACGCGGAACGAGCGCAGCGCGTCGGTCAGAAGGCGCGCCGACTGCAAAAAGCAGTGGGCGATGACCGGCATGAACACGTTGAGCTGGAAGTTGCCCTGCGATGCGCAAAGGCCGATCGTCGTGTCGTTGCCGATCACCTGCGCGGCAACCATCGTGACCGCCTCGCACTGGGTCGGGTTGACCTTGCCGGGCATGATGGAGGAGCCGGGCTCGTTTTCGGGGATGCGGATTTCGCCGAGGCCGCAGCGCGGACCGCTGGCCAGCATGCGCACGTCGTTTGCCATCTTCCAGAGGTTGGCCGCCAGCGCCTTGAGCGCGCCGTGGGCGAACACCGTTGCGTCCTTGCTCGTCAGTGCGTGGAATTTGTTGTCTTCGCTGACAAATGCCTTGCCGGTGAGCTCGCTGACCTGCTTTGCCGCTTCTTCGGCAAAGCCGCCCGGGCAGTTGAGCCCGGTGCCGACGGCGGTGCCGCCCAGCGCCAGCTGCCTAAGATAGGGGAGGGCGGACGAGAGCATGGCGCGCGGCGTTTCCAAAAGGCCGCGCCAGCCGGAAATCTCCTGCGAAAAGGCGATCGGCGTCGCGTCCTGCAGATGGGTGCGCCCGGTTTTGACGATCCCCTTGTTCTTCTCTTCCAGCGCTTTCAGCGTGTCGATCATGGCGTCCAGTTCCGGCAGCAGCCGGTCTTCGAGCGCCAGCACCGCCGCGATATGCATGGCGGTGGGAAAGGTGTCGTTGGAGCTTTGCGACATGTTCACATCGTCGTTCGGGTGCAAAAGCGGCTTGCCCGCAAGCGCGTTGCCGCGGTGCGCAATCACCTCGTTGGCGTTCATGTTGCTCTGAGTGCCGCTGCCGGTCTGCCAGACGGCCAGCGGGAACTGGCTCATCAGCGCGCCCGCGGCCACCTCGCCCGCCGCGCGGCAGATGGCGGCGCATTTCTCTTCGGTCATTTTGTCGGGGCGGCAGACGCGGTTCGCCATGGCCGCCGCCTTTTTCAGAATGCCGAACGCGCAGATGATCTCCTGCGGCATCTTTTCGGTGCCGATTTCAAAATTCTGCAGGCTGCGCTGGGTCTGCGCGCCCCAAAGCGCGTCGGCGGGCACTTTCATTTCACCCATGGAATCGTGTTCGATCCTGTATTCCATCTTTTTCACACTCCGTATTCTTTCAGCTGCTGCACGACACGGATCACGTCGTCGTTCAGCGCGATATCGGCGCTGCTGTCGTAGGCGGTCTCGCTTTTGTTGATCAGGGCAAGGCAGTCGCCCGAAAAATACCGCAGATACGACGCGGCGGGGTAGACCACCAGCGAGGTGCCGACCACGACCATCACGTCCGAGCGGCGGATGGCGCCTACCGCGCCGTAAACGACCTCTTCGTTCAGCGGCTCTTCATAGAGCACCACGTCGGGCTTGATCGCGCCGCCGCACTTCGGACAGCGGGGCACGGCGCCCATCCCGAGCAGGTCCTCCAGGGTGTACTGCCTGCCGCAGCTTTGACAGAAGTTGCGGTGGACGCTGCCGTGCAGCTCAAACACGTTCGTGCTGCCCGCCGCCTGATGCAGGCCGTCGATGTTCTGCGTCACCACGGCGACCTGCCGCTCCGGCGTTTCCAGCGACGCGAAGAAGCGGTGCGCTTCGTTGGGCTTCGCCTGCGGGAACAGCATGACGGACCGGTAGAAATCCCAGAACATCTCGTTGTGCCGTTCATAGAAGCTGTGCGAGATCATCGTTTCCGCCGGGTAGGGATATTTTGATTTCGTGTTGTAAAGTCCGTTCGACGAGCGGAAGTCGGGAATTCCGCTCGGCACGCTGATGCCCGCGCCCGTGAACACGCAAAGGTGCCGGCTTTCTTTCAGCGCCTGTGCCAGACGTTCGATCTGATCCATCCTATCATCTCCTGTCATATGATAGTATTATATCATATTATGTCAAGAAAAGGAAAACCTTACACGATTTTTTTTACTTTTTCCGGATTCTTCTCCAAAGGAAAAACAAGGGCCCCTGTCGTGGGCCCTTGTTTCATCTTTTTTCACAGTGCGTTGATCATCGAAAGGTGTTCCAGATACAGTTCCTTGATATCATTGGTTTTGAACAAACCGCCCTGCAGCGACATGTGGTCGCCCTGATAGACCGGCAGAATATTCCAGACGCCGGGCTGCACGGAAGCCGGGTCAAAATCCTTTTGCGGCGCACCGAAGGGCGCTTTTGCCGAAATCGTGTTCACAAGGCCGTCGTTTTCGAGCCAGCTTTCATCAATCACATAGCCGCCCCTGGTTACGCCGGTGTATTGACCGATCAGACGCGAGGAAGAGCGGAACATGAGTTCCATTTTGCTGTTGATCGGGCTCCACGTGCCGTCCGGCTGCTGCTCGCTGCAGGAGCAGGGGATGGAGAAGTAATAGGTTTCGGGAAGCGTCAGGATGGTTTTGTTCAGCGTCAACGCATGGTCGATATACATGTCATAATCGGCGTAGTCCTCTTCGATCCGGTCGCCGGTCTTCTGGCTGTTGGTGCGGCTCATGATTTCCTGCAGCTTTTTTTCCAGCGGCGGAATTTCTTTTTCAGCTTCGGCAAGCTGCTCCGACGCGTCCTCGTCGGAATAGGCCGTGGTGCCGTTGTGCGGCGCGGCCAGCGCCGTCAGCGAGTGGATCCAGCTGCCTTTGCCGCCCTTGAAATAATCGGAAAGCTCCTCTGCGGGCGTTGCGGCCCGCTCCTCGGCGCTGCCCTGTTCCATCACGGAAGCGAACAGGCGCACCGTGGCCCCGCCGAAGGAATGGCCCAGCAGGCTGATCTTGTCCCGCTCACTGAAGGCCTTCACCAGCGCGCGGCCGGTGTAATCTTCGCCGAAGCGCGCGTGCCCGCAGCGTTCGCTGTGGGCTTTGCCGTAATCGACCCGCGTGCCGGTCAGCTCGGCATAGAGCTCGCACGCACGGTCCCAGGCGCTGCCGCGGGGACTGACTGAGGCGCACACGGCGTGAAAGCCTTTGTCGTTCAGATATTTCATCAGATCGCCGCCGAACATGCCCCAGTAGGGCATGAGCTTATATGTGCTGTCATAGCTGCCCCAGCCCGAAAGGCCGTGGACGAACACATAGGTGTAGTTAGTCTTCCAGCCGGAACTGTCCGCCTGGAACCACGCCGTGGATGCGCCGAACAGCACGCAGAGCGCCAGCACGAGCGCAATCATTTTATAGCCGATGTTGTGGAAAATCGCTTTCATGTTATCATCTCC
>JAEEUW010000076.1 GCA_016290665.1 Clostridiaceae bacterium
CGTAATGACATAGGAAATATTCAACAGGTTGCTGCTGTTCTTTCTTGCATATGGCAAGCGAAGCACACGACCGAGGATCTGCTCAACGTCAACGGAAGAACTTCTGTTTGCAACCGTTGCCAACACGTAAGCGAACGGACAATCCCAGCCTTCTTTCAGCGCATTGACCGTAATGATAAAACGAATCGGACAATCCGAAGATAGGAGATTTACCTGCTTCAACTCATCTTTATCAGCGGTTTTGATTGCGATTTGTTCTTGGGGTATTCCGGCATCAACCAAAGTCTGTTTGATTTTATCATAGGTCGTGCTGTCAGAGTTGATATTTGGTTGTGCCTGGAACAGAACAATAGGACGGATAAAATAGGCGTTTTAAGAAGATATGAGCGCTTATAGAATGATTGGAAACCAATCCCGACGATGAAGACGCTGGACAAATAAGGCCGAAACGACACAACCCACCGGGTTTCAACCGGTGGGTTGTTTTTTTGTTTCGTCAGCCTTGCAGCGACAGCAGAAACCGCCAGGATTCCTCTGTGGCGACGAACGGGTCGCCGTTCGTCCAGTTGTTGTCCTGCTCATACACCACATAGGGGATTTCCAGTTCACGGCAGACGTCGTAGCACGCCTTGAGATCGACGACCCCCTGCCCCAGCGAAACGAGCTGCGCCTTGCCGTCCGGGCCGGGCACGTAGTCCTTGAAGTGGACCACCTTCACCCTGCCCCTGAGCTTTCGCAGAAAGAAAGTCGGCTCCATGCCGGCGTAATGCGCCCAGGCGAGGTCGGGAATGAAGCAGAACGAGGCCGGGTCCGTTTCCTGCAGCATCAGATCCAGAATCGAACAGTCGCTGCCCGGAATCGGCGCAAACTCAAAGTCGTGATTGTGATAGTGGAACGTCATGCCGTGCGGCACGAGCCGGTCGGCCGCGGCCTGCAGCGCCCGGATCGCTTCGCGGGTGGTCTGTTCCGGCTGCCGCCGGTCGGGCGGCAGACTGCCGAGCCCCAGCGCGTCGCAGCCGAGGATGCGATGCTCCTCGATCAGCGCGGGCAGGTCGTCGAGAATGCGGCCGAACGGCCGGTGCGTCACGCAGGGGCGGATCTCATATTTGTCCATGATCTTCCGCTGGACGGCGGCGTCAATGGGCCCGACGGCGGAAAGCTGCACGTCTTTTACGCCCATGGCGGCGAGCCGCCCGAGCGTGGTGTCAAAGTCTTCGGCTGTTTTGGTGTGGTCGCGCAGCGTGTAAAGCTGGATGCCGGGAATGGGTCTGCGCATGCCGTTCACCCGATTCTGTGGCCGTTCTTGATCTTGATGGTCGCAATGGCGATCTTCAGATAGCCGGTCACAACGTCGCCGTCAAAGGTCACGGAAGCTTCAAAGTTCAGCTCGCGGCCGGCCGGGGTCAGCAGCTTGCCCTTGCCCTTGAGCGTATCATCGCCGACTTCTTCCACAGAGTTGAAGAACAGCTTCACTTTTTCCAACTGCGGGGGCAGCTGAATATCCACCGCGTAGTCGCCCGCATTGTCTTCAATGGTGATCACAACGTCTCCGCTGAAACGAAGCAGTTGGATCTGAATGGAGCCCTGCCATTTGCCGATGCCGATCATAAACAATACCTGCCTTTGCTTTTTTTCTTTATCTTAAGGCAATCCGGCCTGTCTTTTGTTAACGATTTGTAAAAGAATTTCTAATAATTCTTATGGATGAGGCTTCGGAATTGACGGCAGACAAAAAACGGCTTAGAATGGAACGGAGAACAAAACAAGGAGGTTATCTCTATGTATCAGCGGCATCCCCTTGAAGAAGACGACTTTCGCTCCTATGAGCTCAAATCGGACGACACCAAAGTCAGCGCCCGTTCTTTGATGAAAGGCGCCGGCCTCACCCAGGAACAGATTGACCGCCCGTTCATCGGCATCTGCAACGCCTATTCCAACTTCTTTCCCGGCCACAGCAATCTGGACAAGATCGGCCAGGCGGTCAAGGACGGCGTCCTGATGGGCGGCGGCACGCCCGTGGAGTTCGGCACGATCGGCATCTGCGACGGCATGGTGATGGGCACCGACGGCATGAAATATTCCCTGCCCAGCCGCGAGCTGATTGCCGACAGCGTGGAGACCATGGCCAGGGCGCACATCTGCGACGCGGTGGTGCTGGTCTGCGGCTGCGACAAAATCATTCCCGGCATGATGATGGGCGCGCTCCGGCTGGACGTTCCCTTCCTCGTGGTCACCGCCGGCCCCATGCTGCCTGGCCACTATAACGGCGCACGGGTCGACGTGCAGACCATTGCGGAAAGCGCGGGCAAGGTGATTGCCGGCACGCTGGACAGTGAGGAATACTGCGCCTATGAAGACGAGGTTTGCCCCACCTGCGGCTCGTGCCAGGGCATGTTCACCGCCAATTCCATGGCCTGCATGACCGAAGTGCTCGGCCTGTCGCTGCCCGGCACCGGCACGGTGCCCGCCGTGTATGCCAAGCGCTATCACATGGCAAAGCGCTCGGGCATGCTGGCGGTGGAGCTGGCCAGATATGACCTGCGGCCCTCTTCGCTTCTGACAAAGGAATCGTTCTATAACGCGATCAAGCTGGACATGATGCTCGGCTGCTCCACCAACACGGCGCTGCATCTGCCGGCGCTTGCGCACGAGATGGGGATCGACATCACGCTGGACGACTTTGACCGCATCGGCCGCGTCACGCCGCATCTGGTGCGGCTTTCCCCTTCCGGCCCGCATCTGATGGTGGATCTGGACAACGCGGGCGGCGTGTCCGCCGTGATCCGTCAGGCCATTGAAGCGGGCGTGCTTTGGGGCGAGCAGAAGAGCGTGACCGGCAAAACGCTGCAGGAAGCCACAAGGGACGCCGCTGTGCGCGACGAAAGCGTGATCCGTCCGTTTTCAAATCCCTATTCGCCCGAAGGCGGCCTTGCGGTGCTCTATGGCAACCTTGCCCCGCTGGGAGCCGTGATCAAAACTGCCGGCGTGGACGCGAACATGCTGGAGCACCGCGGCAAAGCCAAGGTGTTCAACAGCCACCAGGAAGCGCTGAACGCCATGGTTTTCGGCGACATTCTGCCCGGCGACGTGATCGTGCTGCGCTATGAAGGCCCCAAGGGCGGCCCCGGCATGCAGGAAATGCTGATGCTCACCGCCCTGATGTGCGGCATGGGCATGGACAAAGACATTGCGCTGATCACCGATGGCCGGTTTTCGGGTCTGTCGCGCGGCGGCGTGATCGGCCACGTTTCGCCTGAAGCGGCGCTCGGCGGCCCCATTGCCCTGGTGGAAACCGGCGACACGGTCAGCTATTCCATCGCCGAACGCTCCATCACGCTGGAGGTATCCGAAGAAGAACTTGCCCGGCGCAAGGCGGCGCTCGTGATTCCCGCATGCCCGGTCCAGACGGGCTGGCTGGCGCGCTATGCCAAACTGGTGGGCCCGGTGTCCGGCGGCGCCGTGCTGGAATAAATCAACCGGGGAGGTTGACCGCCTCCCCTTTTTGGTCAATTAGAATCAGTAATCCCCTTTATGTTTAATATTTTATTATAAAATATACAAAAACATTTGACCCCTGTCTCTGTTTCTGATATAATAGGGATGATCGGACGGCCGTCTTGCCGCCCGCCAATCTGCAACAGCAACAGGAGGTTCAAAACCATGGCAAATATCAGTGCTGTTTCCCGCGACGAATGGATGCTGCGCGGTCCGCTGGCCCGGAAGGGCTACGACTGGTGGTGGCATTCCCTGACCGCTGAAAACGAAAAAACCGGGGAGAAGAAGCCCTTCTATGTGGAGTTCTTCACCTGCAATCCCGACTACGCCGAAAAGGAGCCCGTCATCGTCTGGAACGATCCGCTGGCCCGCAACGCCGGCAAACGGCCCTCTTATCTGATGGTCAACGTCGGCTTCTGGGGCAAGGACCACGGCCAGCTGCACCGCTTCTTCTCGCTCAAGGACGTGGACATCCATGCCGACCCGCCGTTTTCCGTGAAGGCGGACGACTGCTTCTGCGACGAGACGCGCACCTGCGGCTCGGTCTCGGTTTCGCCCGAGGACGCCGCGGCGCACCCCGAATGGATGTGCGACGCCGGCACCATGACCTGGGATCTCAAGATCGACAAGAAGATCGCGTTCCACGTCGGCTACGGCGCCAGCAAGTTCTTCCGCCGCATCAACGCGTTCGAAATGTTCTGGCACGCCGAGGGCATGAAGACGTCTTATGAAGGCGAGATCGTCCTCAACGGCGAAAAGTATATCGTGCGGCCCGAAACCTGCAACGGCTATGCCGACAAGAACTGGGGCGGCGATTTCACCAGCCCCTGGGTCTGGCTTTCGAGCAACAATCTGACCTCGCTCAAGACCGGCAAGAAGCTGGAAAACTCCGTGTTCGAGATCGGCGGCGGCCGGCCGAAGATCTTCTTCTATGCGCTGGAGCGCAAGCTGCTCGGCTCGTTCTTCTATGAGGGCACCGACTATGAGTTCAACTTCTCGAAGTTCTGGACCGGCTCGGGCACCAAGTTCGACTGCGAAGAGACCAAGGACGAGATTCACTGGCACGTGGTGCAGACCACCTTCAAGGCCAAGATGGACACCGTGATCACCTGCCGCAAGGACGAGATGCTCAACATCAACTATGAAGCGCCCAACGGCACCAAACGCCACAACCGCCTTTGGAACGGCGGCACCGGCACCGGCATCATCAAGCTCTATAAGCGCAAGGGCACCAGCTGGGAACTGATCGACGAGGTCAAGGCCGAAGGCATCGGCTGCGAGTTCGGCGAATATGACAGATAAAGAAGAGAGGAGATTCATCATGATCCATAACAAAACCATCGTTCTGACCGGCGCATCCAGCGGCATCGGCTTTCAGGTGCTGCGCCTGCTTTCCAAAAGCTCCGACAACAAGATCCTTGCCGTTTCGCGCCACGCGGAGCAGCTGCTCGGCAATTTTGCCGACAACGTGATCCCCTTCACCATGGACGTCAGCTCCAAGGAGGGCGTGGACGCCGTGTTCGAAAAGGCGGCGGAAGTCTTCGACGGCAAAAAGATCGACCTGTTCTATGCCAACGCCGGCTTCCCCTATTATGAGGAATTCAACTATGAAGACTGGGACCGCGTGGAAACGATGTTCAACACGAACACCTTCTCCCCCATCTATACCTACGCGAAATACATCCATCACCTGAACGGCCGCCCCGGCATCCTTGCCATGACGGTCAGCGCCATCGGCCAGATGGCAATGCCCGGCTACGCGATCTATTCCTCGTCGAAGTTCGCGCTGCACGGCTTCCAGGAGGCGATCCGTCTGGAGGCGCCGAAGAACCTGCAGATCACCTGCCTGTATCCCGTGGCGACCGACACCAACTTCTTCCGCGTGGCGAACCCCGTCTCGTTTGAAAAGCCCTTCCCGGTGCAGCAGCCCGACGTCGTGGCCCGCAAGATGGTGGCCGGCATTGAAAGCGGCAAGAAGTTCGTTTCTCCCAGCCCGCTGTTCGGCCTTTCCAAGGTGCTGATGGGCGTCTGCCCGCCGGTGCGCACGGTCTATTGGGGCCTTGAAACCGCAAAGCTCAACCGCTTCAAGGAAAAGCTGCGCGGCATGAACGTGGAAGAGCTTGAAGCCGCCGCCCAGAAGATCGGCAAGGATATCATCGAAAAGAGCGTGGAAGCGGTGGAAAAGGGAAAAGAGGCGCTGGAAGCGGCGCTCAAAAAATAAGAAGCGAGGGATAAACCATGTTTGATCTGATGTTTTCCCCCATGAACATCGGCACCATGACCGTGAAGAACCGCGTGGTCATGAACGCCGCGGAGTTCAGCCTGGGACAAACCGACGGCACCCCGACCGAAAAGATGATCCGCTATTACGAAGCGCGCGCCAAGGGCGGCGTGGGCCTGATTATTCCTGGCATCTGCCGCGTCAACGACATGGGCGCCACCTCCACGTTCACCCAGCTTTCCATGGTGAACGACTGGCAGATCGAGCCCATGCACAAAATGGCGGAGCGGATCCACGCGGCGGGCGCAAAGCTTTGCATCCAGCTGCACCACCCGGGCCGCCAGGGCTACGCCAGCGCGATCAACTCCCTGCCGCTGGTCATCCCCATCCAGCGCAGATTCCCCGGCGTGATGGATGTGATGTTCAAGGCCACGCCGCTCCTGATGGGGCTCGAGCAAAAGAAAATCTGCATGTCCGTGCAGGCGCCCTCCGACTGTGAGCTGAGCGCCCACGGCGCCACGCGCATCCACGCGATGAGCCACCGCGCGGTGCAGAAGCTGCGCGACGACTTCATCGCCGCCGCCGTGCGCTGCCAGAAGGCCGGCGTGGACGCGGTGGAGCTGCACGCCACCCACGGCTATATTCTGCAGCAGTTCCTGAGCCCCAACACCAACCTGCGCACCGACGAATACGGCGGCTCGTTCATCAACCGCATGCGCTTCATCACCGAAATCATTCAGGGCATCCGGACGCAGTGCGGCAGAGACTTCCCGCTGATCGTGCGCCTTTGCGCCGACGAGATGTATGACCGGATCGGCCAGCCCCGCAAGGGCTACGGTCTGGAAACCGGCAAGCAGATCGCCGTGGAGCTGGAAAAGCTCGGCGTGGACGCCATCGACGTTTCCTCCGCCTGCTACGACGCCTATAACTACTGGCTGGAGCCGACCTCGTTCGAGCCCGGCTGGCGCGCCTATCTTGCCAAGGCGATCAAGGAGGTCGTGTCGATCCCCGTCATCGCCGCCAACTTCATCCGTTCGCCCGAGCAGGCCGAACGCCAGATTGCCGAAGGCTATCAGGACTTCGTGGGCTCCGCGCGCAACTTCATCTGCGACCCCGACTGGGCGAAGAAAGCGCAGGAGGGACACCCCGAACAGATCCGCCGCTGCATCGGCTGCCTGCACTGCATCAAGTCGTTCATTGAAAACGCTACCGTGGGCAAAACCGGCGAATGCGCGCTGAACGTAGCCGTCGGCATCGAAAAGGAATATGCCGAAATGCCGCAGGTCGGCGAGGGCAAGCCCGTCATCGTGGTCGGCGCGGGCCCGGCGGGTCTTTCCGCCGCCATCACGCTGGCGCGCCGCGGCTTCTCCGTGAAGGTGCTGGAAAAAGAGGCGAAGGCCGGCGGTCAGGTCAACGTGGCCGCTGCGGGTCCCCACAAGGACAAACTGCACTGGTGCATCGAAGACCTGTCGCGCGAGGCGGAAGCCCTCGGCGTCACGTTTGAATTCGGCAAGGAAGCCACCGCGGACGCGCTGGCAGCCGAAGCCCCCTACGCAGTGGTGCTTGCCGCCGGCGGCACCCCGCTGCGTCCGCGCTCCATTCCCGGCGTCAGTCAGCCGCACGTCTTCACCGCGCCGCAGATTCTGACCGGCGAGGTTGCGCTCAAGGGCAAGAAGGTCGCCGTGATCGGCAGCGGTCTGACGGGACTGGAAACCACCGAAGCGCTGAACGAAGCGGGCAACGACGTCACCGTCATCGAAATGGCAAAGACGGTTGCGCCGGGCGCGTGGTTCCAGTTTGTGGACGATTCCATGTCGCGCATCAAGCCCTACGGCACCGAGTTCCTGCTCAACACGGCGCTTTGCAGCATCTGCGAGGATCACATCGTGGTGCAGGATCAGAAAACCAAGCGCCGCAGCTTCCTGCCGTTCGACAACGTGGTGCTCGCCATGGGCGTGCGTCCGAACAACGCGCTGCAAAAGCAGCTGGAAGACAAGGGCGTCAAGGTCGTCTCTGTGGGCGACGCCGCCAAGGGCGGCACCATCGGCCACGCCGTGCACGACGCGTTCAACAAAACGCTGCTGCTGTAAAGCACAACATAACACAACAGGGTACCGGCCGGGCCGGTACCCTGTTTCTGTCTTCTGGTTTCTGGTTTTTGTCTTCTGTCACTCCATATCCTTCAGCGCGTCCAGCTCCTTCTTGTCGATCTGGATGCTTCTGTCCCGGACCAGCTGCACCTGCTTGCGCGAGATCACAAGCGGCGCCGCGTCGGGGCGTTTGTCGAGCCGGACCTTGAGAATGCCGGTGAGAAGGTTGAAATCCACCACGGTGCCCCGGCCCTCCGGCGTTTCCACCACGGCGCCGTTCTTCGGCGTCACGCGCAGCAGATGCTCATAGGCCTCCTGCTCATACTTGAGGCAGCACATCAGGCGGCCGCAGGTGCCGCTGATTTTGGTGGGCGAAAGCGACAGGCTCTGCTCCTTGGCCATCTTGACCGACACGGGCTGAAAATCGCCGAGGAACGTCTTGCAGCAGAACGGCCGGCCGCAGACGCCGAGACCGCCCACGATCTTGCTTTCGTCGCGCACGCCGATCTGCCGCAGTTCGATCCGGGTGCGGAACACCGCCGCCAGGTCCTTGACCAGCTCGCGGAAATCCACGCGGCCCTCCGCCGTGAAATAGAACAGAATCTTGCTGCGGTCAAAGGTATATTCCACCGACACGAGCTTCATGTCGAGCTTATGCTCTTTGATCTTTTTGAGACCGACCTCAAAGGCGGCCTTTTCTTTTTCTTTGTTCTCCTCCAGCACCTTGCGGTCGCGCTCGTTGGCCTTGCGCAGCACCTTCTTGAGCGGGGCGCTGATCTCGTCTTCCGCAATCTCGCGGGAAGCGAACGCCACCTCGCCGCACTCCGTGCCGCGGGCGGTCTCCACGATCACGAGATCGTGCTGTGCCAGATCGATCCCGTTCGGATCGAAGTAATAGATCTTGCCGACTTCTTTGAACCGGACTCCGACAATGATCGCCATCTGTATCATCCCTTTCTTCAGGCTGTGGTCATGAGAGGCGAATCTCGCTGCAGCGGCTGCAAAACCACGTCAGGAGCAGATTGAGATTCGCGTTGCGGTCCAGCGCGTCCGAAGCGGACCGCGCCGCGTCCATGAGATCCAAAAGCTGCTTTTGCGTCAGCGTCCGGCGCAGAAGCCCGCTTTGTTCCGGCGCGCCGCCCAGCGCTTCGGTTTTGCCCTGCAGCACCAGTGCGTCACGCAGGATCGGCCCCATGGCCGAAAGCGCGGCGCGAAAGCGGTCGCGGTCCTTCTGCAGCGGCGCAAGCGCAAGCAGCAGATCCAGCTCGCTCCCCGTGCAAAGCGTCCCCAGCAGGTCGGCGGCGGTCTGCACGTCGGCGGCGTCGCCAGCCGTTTCGTTGGAAAGCGCAAACGCCGTGGCGCGGGAAAGAATCGTTTCCAGCAGCGCCGCTCTGGACGGGCAGGTCAGAAGCAGACACACGTGGGGCGCGGGTTCTTCCAGTATTTTGAGCAGCGCGTTCTGCGCCTGCACGTTCATCATCTGCGCTTCGCGGAGGATGAAGACGCTTTTTTCGCCGTCGTTCGGACGCAGCAGCGCGTGGGCCTTCAGCGTGCGGATGGCGTCCACCTTGATGAACGCGCCCTCTTTTTCCGGCTCAATCAGATAAAGATCCGGGTGACTGCCCGCTTCGGCCTTGCGGCACTTCGAACAGACGCCGCAGGGCTTTTTGCCCGTGCCCTCGCAGACCAGCGCCATGGCGATTTCGCGGGCGGCGGCAAGACGGGTTTCGTCGTCGCTGCCCTCCAGAATCAGCGCGTGGGGCAGCCGATTTTGCTGCACCGCGTCGTCGATTGCGCGCCGGACGTGCGGATCAACCGCAAGCTGTTCAAACATCATTGACCTCTCGTTTTCTCGGATTTCTGTTTATTATACTATATTTCTTTCAAAAACGCAAATGCTTTTTCGCGGAAAATCATTCCGCCGCCGAATCGACGCCGTAGCGGCCCAGCACGGTTTGAACCGCCAGGTGCAGATCGAGGTCGGCGGGCTCGCTGCTGTAGACGTTCCGCTGCCGGGTCCAGCGGTTTTCCAGCCGGAACCAGTCGGGCGCAGCAGGCCGTTTGCCTTCCAGCTCCGCCGTGCGGTCCTTGAGCCAGCGCGCCCAGCGCACGGCGTAGTAATCCTTCGTCAGTCCCGCCCACTGTTTGTTGGAATAGTCGCGCAGACCGCCGTCATCCGACGCCTGACGCGAGCCGGCCCAGGTGGTAATCAGAGCGCGGGCGTTGAACTCAAACAGCATTTCGGAAAAGGCGTCGTAATCCGCGGCGCGGGCTTTGGCCTTTTCCAGCCAGTTGCCGACGGTGAAGGTCTTTTCGCCCTGCAGCAGCGAATCGGTGTAATCGATCAGCGTCAGGAACTTGTCGGCCCATTTGCGGAAGGCGATCACGTCCTTCTTTTCATAGGCGGCGGCCAGATTGCGGTGATACTCCTGCGCCGTGTTGGAAAGCACCTGCTTGAGCAGGTCGAGCAGATCGAAGCGATAGCCCTCGTAATCGAGGAAACCGTCCATCCCCTCGGCAAACAGCGCCACCGCGCGCTCGAACTTGCGCTTGTCATAGGCCACGATGCTGTTGCCCCAGCTGGAGGCCGCGCGCAGGTGCAGCGCCGGGCGGCAGTTGATCACGGATTCCGGCGCGCCCTCGCCCAGCTCGTTGAGCTCGGGGTTATAGACCGTTTCGTTGAGCAGCTGCAGCGCCTCAAACATACTGTCGGGGCAGCTGCCGTAGCGCCGTTCGGCGTAGCCGCGCAGCCACGCGTTGAGGTCGATCGGTTCGATCCTGCCGGTCTTCGTCCAGATCGTTTCAAAGAACAGGTCGAAGATGATCGGGTTTGAAAGCGTCGCTTCGGGCGTGACGCCGACGCCGCGCATAATCTTCGCCTCCCCCGCCGCGCGGGCAATCTCGGACGCGATGGTGCGCAGGTGGCCGTGCAGGCCCATGCGGCCGCCGAAGTTGTTGAGCATGCAGTACAGCCACGGCGTATAGAGAAACTCGCGGCCGAGAAAGCTTTGCCAGTGCGGGCGCTTTTCGGCGTAAAGGTCGAGCACGAGCACGTGCTCCTTCCACGGCGCGATCCCTTCGATCAGCGCGCGGGAGGGGTTTTCGCCCCAGGACTGCAGAATCCAGACCGCCTGCGGGTAGCTTTCCAATAGGGTTTCCATAATGGTTTTGCCCACGGTGGCAAGATTCATGGAGCCCGCCTTGCCGCCCTCGTGGAACGGATCCGTGGCAAAATACGGCGTGTAATCGCCGAACACTTCCTTCTGGCAATCATAAAAGAGCTTCGCCAGCCGGCGGTAGCAAGCCGTGTTGGTGCGCAGCATCGCCGGACGGTCCATGCCGTTCCAAAGGCCCTGCAGGATGACGGAAGCGTCTTTTTCATGCGTTCTGATATCGGTCGGCACCATGCCGGAATAGCCCTGCAGAACGGGGTACATTCCCATTTTGCGCATGAACAGATGGTTGCGGCGGGCCAGGTTGGTGCGGTCGATGAAATACTGCGTCGGCACCGGGCCGCCCGTACCGAAAATGTTGGCCATGTTGAACCAGGCGTAATAGGCCGGGCCGGTGATAAACGCGCGGGCTTCGTCGCTCGAATAGCCGATTCTTTGCAGAAACCGCCGCCAGACCTCCTCCAGCGCCGTGATGTCGAGCACCGCGTTGACGCCCTGCAGCGCCAGAAGGTCCAGCTCCCGCTGCCATTCCGCTTCGCCCCAGAAGGCCATGGTATAGGACAGCGCGCAGTAGTTGTAGGAATAGCGCACCTTGAACGGCGTGGTCATGCGCAGCGCTTCGCCGGGCTTCGGCAGCGGCTGCGGCAGACGCAGATTGCACCCGACCTGCGACACGTTGACGCCGCAGAAATGCTTGAGATAATAGCCGAGGCCGAACGCGGCGTTGACGCCGGAGTTGGCGGAAATGCAAAGCTTGTCCCCGCGGTCGGAGAGCGTGAAGGATTCCTCGTCCTCCCCGGTCAGTTCAAAGAGGAAATCGTCGCTTCTCTCTTTGCCGAACAGACGCGAGACCAGCGCTTGCAGCTCGTCGATTGTGTCCTGCTTTGTGACCGGGCGGG
>JAEEUW010000077.1 GCA_016290665.1 Clostridiaceae bacterium
GGCAAAGGTTTTCCAGACCTCGTAATAGTCTTCGTCGCCCCCGCCGAGCGTGACGCCGCCGGAAAGGGTCAGCGTTTTGAATCCGGTGTTGGCGAACGCTCCGCCCTCTATGCACTTGAGCTTGTCCATATTGGCAAAGAAACGCAGCTTTTCGCAGCCCTGGAACGCGCCGCTTTGCAGCCGCTCCAGCCCTGCGCAGCCAAAGACCTTCCGGAGCGCGGTGCAGCCCCGGAACGCGCTGACGCCGATCGACGTGACCGTGGAGGGAATCCGTACGGCGATCAGCCGCGTAAAGTTTGAAAACGCAAACGCGCCCACGCCGGTGATGCCCTCTTCCAGAATCAGCTTTTTCACCGTATTGTTGGTGTAGCCGCTGTCGGAAAGGCCGCCTGACCAGGCGGAATCCCGGTGCATGTAAAAGCTGACCGGGCAGCCGTCGAGCGTTGCGGGAATGTACAGGGTCGTGCAGGCGTCCTGCGTATCGAAATAATCAAGGATGACCGCATAGGTGCGCCGAACGCGCTTTTTGCCTTCCCAAGCATAGCTTTTGACCTTTTTAAACACAAGATGATTCTCGATAAACAACTCCGGGTCGTCCCGATAGAACTGCCGGAACGCCGGATCAAACCGCGGCCGGTCCTCGCCGAGGCCGCTGCGCCAATAATAGTAGCGGCCGCAGAGAGACTCCTCCCACGCCCAGTAGTCGTCGAAGTCCAGATCGGTCGGCGCCTCATAGGGAGACCAGACCGGCGGCTCGGTCTGTTCGGACGCGGCGGGCCGGGTCGGTTCGGGCGCGGCTTCGTCTTCCGCAGCGGCGGGCAGCGCGGCGACGCCGAAACAGAGCAGAGCGGCGAGCAGAATAGAAAGCAAACGTTTCATCATGATTTCTCCTTTCCGTGCACGTTTTCTTTCTTCTATATAATAATGTCAAAATTTGAAAAAGCTTACATCAAACAATGAAACATTTTTTGAATAATAAAAAAGCCGTCTCGGGGACGGCACTGTTGACTGTTGACTGTTGCCGATCGGGCGACCACGCAGGGTCGCCCCTACGCGACAAAAGCCCGACGCAGCCGTTTTTCTGCACCTTGTTATGCGCTGAACCTTTGCTTTTTCAACAACCATTGACCGGATTAAAGGTCCTTCAGGTGCTTGCTGCGGCTCGGATGGCGCAGCTTTCTGAGCGCCTTGGCTTCAATCTGACGGATTCGTTCTCGGGTGACGTTGAACGCCTTGCCCACTTCCTCCAGCGTTTGCGGCGTGCCGTCCTTGAGACCGAAGCGCAGACGCAGCACCTCGGCTTCGCGCGGGGTCAGCGTTTCGAGCACCTCGTTGACCTTGGATTTCAGGAAGGTCATGGCGGCGGCGTCGGCTGGAGAGAGCGCGTCCTCATCGGGAATGAAGTCGCCCAGATGGCTGTCTTCCTCTTCGCCGATCGGCGTTTCCAGCGAAACCGGCTCCTGCGAGATGCGCAGGATTTCGCGCACCTTTTCCACCGGCATGCCCAACTCTTCCGAGATATCCTCGGGCGTGGGGTCGCGGCCGTCGCGGTGCAGCAGCATGTTGGAGGTCTTTTTCACCTTGTTGATCGTCTCCACCATGTGCACGGGGATGCGGATGGTGCGGCCCTGATCTGCAATGGCGCGGGTGATCGCCTGACGGATCCACCAGGTGGCGTAGGTGGAAAACTTGAAGCCCTTGGTATAATCGAACTTGTCCACCGCCTTGATCAGACCGAGGTTGCCCTCCTGAATCAGGTCGAGGAACATCATGCCTCGGCCGACGTAGCGCTTGGCAATGGAAACCACCAGACGCAGATTGGCTTTGGTCAGACGGTCCTTGGCCTCGTGGTCGTTGTCCTTGATGCGGATGGCGAGCTCGATCTCCTCTTCGGGTGAAAGCAGGGGCACACGGCCGATGTCCTTGAGATAGACCTTGACCGGGTCGTCGATCACAATGTTCTTGCTGTCAACGGCCAGCAGGCTGCTGTCATAGCCCTTGCCCATATCGATATCCATGGTGATGGAATCCAGCAGATCGTCGCCGAAGTCGTCGATGATCTCGATTCCGTGGCTTTCCAGCGTGGAATAGAGCTTTTCGATCTCTTCGATGTCGATGTCCGCTTCCACCAGAATGGTGTCGATGTCGGAGGAATTGAGTTTGCCGGTGGCAATGCCTTTGTCCACAAGTGCCTTGATCGCGGTTTTCTTTTCGTTGTTTTCCATAAAAACATCCTTGCCTTTCTCTATGTTCGCGCCGCGGCAGCAAAGCCGCGTCAATGATTACTTTTTGTCGTTTGGCCGGAACAGCGCCCGAAAGTCGTCGCCCTCCAGCGCGGAAGCCTGCGTGTTCTTTGACTGCTGCTTTTTCTTTTCGCTTTGCAGCGTTTCGATGCAATCGTGCAGTTCCTGCCTGCTGCCGGGCAGCGCCTTGTCCTTTTGGCATTCGCCCACCAGCAGGTCCATTTCCTCCCGGGAAAGCTCACCCGAAAGCGCCGTGAAATCCAGGCTCCCGCCGCTTTCGATCCGGGCGGCGAGTACCTCATAGATCCGGCGGCAAAGCGGGTCGTCAAACAGCGTTTCGGCCTGTCGGCTCCGCAGCTCCGGCAAGAAATCGGGGTTGCCGCACAGCAGCGTCAGCACGCGCTTTTGCGCTTTGCGCCCGCGCAAGGAGCTCCCCGCCGCCGCAGCGCGTCCGGCATCGGCGGAAAACGACTTCTGCACGGTCTGAAACGCCGCCTTCCGGCTCTGGCTGCGCTTTCGTTTGCGGATCAGCTCCAGACGCGAGAGGATGGCCTGCTTGTCCACCTCCAGCTTTTCGCTGAGGCGGGAAACGTAGATGTCCACCGCGATGGCGTTGTTGACGTCGGCGAGCACCTCGGCGGCAAGGTTGAGATATTTCAGTCTGCCGTCGTCGGTGTGCAGATCCAGCCCGTCGCGGGCACGCAGGAGCTTGAATTCGATCTCGTTCGACGCGCCCTCGATCAGCGAGCGGAAGCGCTCGGGGCCGTATTTGCGCAAAATCTCGTCGGGATCCTTGCCGCCCGAAAGGCGGATCACCCGCTGCTTTGCGCCGATGGAAGAGAAGATCGCAATGGCCTTCTGCGTGGCCTTCTGGCCGGCTTCGTCGGCGTCGTAGCAAAGCAGCACCTCGTCGGCGTAGCGCATCAGCAGCCGGGCCATTTCGCCGGTCAGCGCCGTGCCGAGACAGGCAATGGCGTTGTCGAAACCCGCCTGATGCAGCGAGATCGCGTCCATGTAGCCTTCCACGAGGATCAGCGTTTTCTCTTTGGAATTCTTGGCGAAGTTGAGGCCGAACACACCGAGGCTCTTTTTATAGACCGGGGTGTCGGCGGTGTTGATATACTTGGGCTTGCTGTCGTCCAGCACACGGCCGCCGAAGGCCACCACGTTGCCGCGCACGTCGATGATGGGCACGATGACGCGGCCGCGGAAATTGTCGTAATAGCTGGTGCGGTCGCTCTTGACGCTGCGCTGCAGCAGGTTCGCCTCAAACTGTTCCTCATAGGAATAGCCCTTTTCGCGCAGATGGTCGCGCAGGGCGTTCCAGCTGTTCGGCGCATAGCCGAGCCCGAATTTGGTGATGGTGCGCTTTGAGTAGCCGCGCGATTTGTAGTAGTTGAGCCCGGCCTCCCCCGCGGGAGAAAGCAGCGTATCGTGGAAAAAGCGGGCGGCCTCCCGGTTCATCTCATAGATGCGACGCCGTTTGAGCGCCATGGAATCGTCCGCGCCGTCCAGCGGCATCATGATGCCTGCCCGGTCGCAAAGGAAGCGCACGGCCTCCACATAGTCGAGGTTTTCGATGCGGCGGATGAAGTTGATCACCTCGCCGCCCGCCCCGCAGCCGAAGCAATAGTAGCTCTGGTTTTCGGGATAGACGGTGAACGAAGGCGTTTTTTCGTTATGGAACGGGCACAGCCCGACCAGATTCTTGCCGCGCCGCCGCAGCTGAACGTAGCCGGAAATGATCTGCTCGATGTCGCAGCGGGCACGCAGCTCCTGCAGGAATTCGTCGCTGAACCGCGGCAAAGAAAACACCCCCTCGCTAAAGGTTTTTGCTTTTGTTGAAAAACGGATGGGAACTGAATGCGGAATTCGGAATTGATCTTACTTGCTCCAGCCCGACGGGATGAAGTACCGCTCAAACGTCCGCAGCGCAAAGCCGTCCGTCATGCCGGCGATGTAGTCGCAGGCGGCGCGGGCGGCGCCCTCCTGCCAGGCGATGGAAATGAATTCGTTCGGCAGCTCGTCCGGATGGTCGGCAAAGAACTCGTAGAGCTGGCAGATCATGCTGATTGCCTTTTTCTCTTCGCCCTTGCAGACGGGATTCGTATAGACGCGCTCAAACATGAACTCATGCAGCAGGTCAAACGCGGCCTGCACGTCGGCGTCCAGATGCACCTCGGCGTCGGTGTTGCGGATGGCGGAGATCACCAGCGTGTTGATCCGCCGGCTCTTGGTCTCGCCCAAGATGGCGCGCACCTCGGCGGGAATGCTCTTTTCGTGCAGCACGCCGCCGCGGATGGCGTCGTCGATGTCGTGGTTGATATAGGCGATGCGGTCGGCCAGCTTGACGACGCGGCCCTCGAGCGTGTCCGCCTCTTTGCCGCGGGTGTGGCAAAGAATGCCGTCGCGGACCTCCGCGGTGAGGTTGAGACCCTTGCCGCCGTTTTCCAGCCGGTCCACCACGCGCAGGCTCTGCTCATAATGCTTGAAGCCGTCGGGGAAGACGCTGTCGAGCGCCCGCTCTCCCGCGTGGCCGAAGGGCGTGTGGCCCAGGTCGTGACCCAGCGCGATCGCCTCGGTCAGGTCCTCGTTGAGCGCAAGGCCGCCCGCAATGGTCCGCGCAATCTGCGACACCTCGAGCGTATGGGTCAGCCGGGTGCGGTAATGGTCGGAGTCGGGCGACAGAAAGACCTGCGTCTTGTGCTTCAGGCGGCGGAAGGCGTTGCAGTGGATGATGCGGTCGCGGTCGCGCTGAAAGAGCGTGCGCACGGGGCATTCCGGCTCTTCGGTTAGCCGCCCCTTGCTGTTTTTGCAAAGCATGGCGTGCGGGGAAAGCGTCTGCTCCTCGCGGCGCAGCGTGCGCAGTCTGATCTCGTCCATAGTGGTCACCGCCTTTTGGGGTTCTAATTATCTTATACACGTTTTTTCGCCGGATTCCCCTAAAATCGGCAAAAAGTTTTTTCCGAACGGCAAGCCTCGCACCTCAGCCGCCGATCTGCGCAAAGGCTTCGCCCGTTCTGCAAGGGGCGCAGCGGCCGAACGAGGCGTCGACCACGGCGGCGCACAGGGCGTCCCAGCGTTCGGCCGGGATGCGGAACCGCAGCGTCACACTGTCGGCAAAGGCGGTGTCGGTGAGGATGGCGCCCTCGCGGCAAAGCAGCGGCTGCAGCTTGCCGTAAAGCGTATAGTCGCACGTCGCCTCTCCTTCGGCGCAAAGGCCCATGGTGATCATGCCGGCCTTCTCCACGGCGATCTTGGCCGTGTGGGAATAGGCGCGCACCAGACCGCCCGCGCCCAGCAGCACGCCGCCGAAATAGCGCGTGCAGACCACGACGCAGTCGGTGAGCCCCTCTTTCAGCAAAACGTCCAGCGCCGGGATGCCGGCCGTACCCTGCGGCTCGCCGTCGTCGCTGTAGCGGCGGATCTGGCCCTCTCTCAGGCAATAGGCATAGACGTTGTGGGTGGCGTCCCAATGCTTCGATTTGATCGCTTCGATGAAGTCGGTCGCCTCCTGCTGCGTCTGCACCGGCTTCGCGTAGCCGATGAAACGCGAGCGCCGCTCCACGAACGCGTCGTTCGCTTCGCCGGCAAGGGTGCGGTATTCGTTCAAGGCGGGACGCCTCCTTTCAAAAGGGATGTTCGGCAGCCGTTCGCTCTGCGGGGGAAGACCGGCGCACAAACGCGGCGCCGGACGGTTCAGCGGCGTCGCGGCTGTCTGATACGACTGCAAGAGGCGGTACGACTGCACCGCCTCTTTGTGTTGGAATGTTCCTGCAATTATTTGTTCTTTGCAAGGTTGAAACGCTTGTTGAATCTGTCAACACGACCGCCGGTATCGACCAGCTTTTGCTTACCCGTGAAGTACGGATGGCAGTTCGAGCAAATATCAACACGCATGTCCTTCTTGGTGGAGCCGGTTTCGATCACGGCGCCGCAGGCACATCTGACTGTCGTCTGTTCATACTTGGGATGGAGTCCCTCTTTCATGTGGTTTCACCTCTTCCTGAACTTTCGTCATGCGACCCGACGCAGGGCGCGGAGTCATAGCAAAGGGCATTATAGCACAGCAAAACGCAAAAATCAAGAACTTTGTTTCACTTTTTTCAATTTTATTTTTTGAACGGCGGACCGAAGCAGCAAAAGCAGCCGGCTGACCAGCAGATCGACCGCCGCAGCGGCAAGAAACACGCCGCAGAGCACCAGCGCCACGTGGACGAAATTGAGCCACAGATTGCCGTTGTCCATCTTTTTGAAGCTGACCGTATTCCAGAGCACCGTGCGCAGATAGCGGAACTCGGTGAGCGCATAGACGCCCAGCGTTGCGCCGCCGAGCGCGTTGACGATTCGGCTTTTGAAGTGCAGATCCTTGAAGAACAGCAGCAAACACACGGCGTTCAGCACCAGCAGCGGGTTGGCGTAGTCGCCCGCCACGCCCTGAAAGCCGCAGGACGACGGCAGCCGCGTGAACAGCAGATAGTTCAGCAGCACCGTGCCGAGCGCGGCGCACAGCCAGAGCGGCTGCGGCCGTTTGCGCGGCTCGCAGAAGCGGCCGAGCCAGCCGCCGATCACATAGATGAACAGAAAATGGAACACCTGCTTGCCGCCGACGAGATCGCTGTAGCCGAACGGTTCGATCACCCGCCGGAACGGCAGAACGTGCACCAGCGTCATCCAGACGCTCATAAAGGCGAACAGTCCCAGCGCCAGCGCGGTATATTGCCGCTTCGTCAGCTTTTGCAGCGCAAGGTTGACGAACGGGACCAGCAGGCACAGCAGCAGATAGTCCGTCAGAAAATACCACGTCTGGCTGGTGACGGGCGTCAGGCCCTTGAGCACCACCTGCAAAAGCGAAAACTGCGTGCCGCGGTCAACCCAGCAAGCCGGGCCGAGCACCAGAAACACCGCGGTCAGCACCACGGAATAGACCAGCATTTTCTGATAGATGCCGCCGGCACGGCGCAGGTTCTTTTTGGGGTCGAACGGCGCGCGGACCATAAAGTAGCCCGTGATGATTACAAAGATATTCACCGCCGCGCGGGTGGCGAGCTTCATCAGCAGCGCCGCGGCAGCCACATGGCCGCCGACCGCCCGCGCTTCGGCATAGAAGCCGCCGTAGGAAAACGCATGGACGCCGATCACCAGCAGCATGGCGAACACGCGCAGCAGCTCGATGCCGGAATCGCGTTCTTTTTTCATGGAATCTCTCCTCCCCTGTTTCAGCCGTCCACCGGAATGGCCCGGTGCAGGTGGAACGAATAAAGCACCGTTTCGCGCACCCGGTAGGCGGTGCAGAGCGACAGCGCGGTCTTATACAGACGCACCTGTCCGGCGTATTTTTCCGCAAACTGCTCCTCCCGGTCCAGGCGGTCGGTCTTGTAATCTACCACGACCAGCGCCCCGTCTTCCAGAAACGCGCAGTCCGCGATACCCTGAATCATCACCTTTTCGTCGGGGAAGCCGGTCATCTCCGGATAGAGGTCGGCGACCGGCAGCTCCACGGTGAACTTCTTTTCGCGCATCACAAGCGGGCTTTGCCGCATACGGCGCCAGAGGTCGCTTTCAAAAAAGCGCTGCACGGCCGCGCGGTCGATCGCCTGCGCCTCGGGTGCGGTGATGATGCCCTGTTCCGACAGGCGGGCGATCTCGGCGCCGACGTCCCGTTCGGCCGCGGCAAACTCGCAAAACTGCATGAAGGTGTGCGTCGCGGTGCCGCGCTGGGCGGCCGTGAGCCCCCCTTCGGTCAGAAACGCGGGCCGGGCGGAAGCAAAGTAGTCGCGGTCCACGAAGGCCTTGTCTACCTCGGAGGCGGCGCGCTTGGAAACGAGCTTTGTCAGCGGCTCAAAGGGATACTGCCAGGAAAGCGAGGTGCGCAGCGCCTCATAGCACGCCATGTCGGGCGCGGGCCGCAGCGCGGTCTCTTCGCCGCGCTTTTGCGGCGGCTGCCACCCGGCGGTGAACACCTGCAGGCGGAAGTCCGCCGGCAAGACGACCGACGCATCCATCCCCGCCTTTTCGCGCAGCGCGGCGGCGTCGGGGTGACGCAGCAGGGCCGGCCGCAGCCAGTCGGCATAGCTGCCGGCGCTCAGCGCCTCATAGGGCGAAAGCGTTCGGCCCGGCAGCGACAGACGGGTCTGGTATTTTGCCAGCGTCTTTTCGAGATCGCGGCAGGCGCCCACCAGAATCAGCCGTTCTCTGGCGCGGGTCATGGCCACGTAGAGCACGCGCATCTCTTCGCTGACGGCGTCTCTGCGGATCCGCTCGCGCACGGCCAGCAGCCCCAGCGTGGGGAACTGCGCCAGCGTGTCGAGCTCGCGCCGCTGGGCGCCCACGCCGAGCGCGGAATGAATCACCACGCCCTTGCGGCGCTCGTCGGCGTTGAAGGCGCCGCCGCAGTTGGCAAGCAGCACGACCGGAAATTCGAGGCCCTTGGATTTATGGATCGACATCACGCGCACCACGTTCGTTTCGGCCGAGGCGCCGACCGAACCGGCAAGATCGCTCCGCGTGCGCTCCAGACGGTCGATGAAGCGGATGAAGCCCGACAGGCCGATATAGCCCGCGCTTTCATAGACGGCGGCGTAATCGAGCAGAAGCATCAGGTTGGCGCGGCGCGCCGCGGCGCCGGGCATGACGCTGACGGCGGCCGGAACGGCGGTCTCGTCATAGATCATCTGCAGGAAGTCCTGCACCGACATGCAGACGCCCTTGGTGCGCCAGTCGGCGATGGCCGCAAGAAACCGGGCGGCCTTCTGGTTCCCCTGCCCCGCGGCGCAGACCAGACAGCCGTAGAGGTCGCTTTCGGGGTCGCAAAGGCGCAGCGCGGCGCAGTCGTCGGGCGTGAAGCCGAACAGCACGCTGAGCAGCACGCTCAGGAGCGGCACGTCCTGCCTGGGGTTGTCGATCACGCGCAAGAGGTTCAGAAGCAGGCTCACTTCGCTTGCCGCAAAGAAGTCGGACGACACCTCGGTAAAGCACGGGATGCCCCGGCGTCTGAGCGCGTCGGCATAGAGCGCGCCGCGGCCGCCGTTGATGGAGCGCAGCAGCACGCAGAAATCGCTGAACCGCGCCGGACGCATGCCGGTTTCACCCTTGACCTGAAGTCCGTCGTCGATCAGTCTGCGGATGCGCCCGGCGGTATAGTCCGCCTGAAACGCGTCGCCGGAGTCCACCTCGGTGTCAAGGTCCTGCAGATCCAGCAGATGCCATTCGCAGCACTCCTCGGCCTGCGGATAGTCGGCGGCGTACACAAGCCGCTCTTCGCCGTCGTAGTCCACGTCGCCGGCGTCGCGGCTCATGATCTGGCTGAACACGAAGTTGACCGCTTCGGTCACGCACCTGCGGCTGCGGAAGTTCGCGTTCAGCGTGATCTTTGCCGGAAAAGCCGGCTCGTCCGGACGATAGGGCGCATACTTCTCCCGAAGCTCCATGAAGATCTCCGGCATCGCCTGACGGAAGCGGTAGATGCTTTGCTTGAGGTCGCCCACGCGGAACAGATTCGCGCGGGAGATGGCCGAAAACAGCAGATCCTGCGCCCGGTTGGTGTCCTGATATTCGTCGATCAGGATCTCGTCGTATTCCCGGGCGATCTCGCGGGCCAGGTCGGTCGGCTCCGCGCCGTGTTCGCCGCTGCGGCAAAGAAGCCGCAGCGCGGCGTGCATGACGTCGTCGAAATCGGCCGCCTGTTTTTCGGCCTTCAGCCGGTCGAATGCTTCGGTATATTGCTGCGTGACCGCCGCCAGCCGCTCGATCATCGGCCGCAGACAGGCGAGGTCTTCGCGGAACTCCGCCTCGCTGCAGCAGAAAAGCGGCGCGATCCGTTTGCGGATCAGATCCTTGCCTTCGTCGCGCAGGCGGATCAGCCGTTGGATTGCCGGATCGTCGGCGTGCTCCCGCGGGACGCGCGGGCGGGTCATGGGGCTGTAGCCGAGCGCGGCTCCGCGCGCGGCGTCCCAGTTGAAGTCCTGCACGCCCAAGTGGGCGCGGATCGCGTCCAGCTGCCGCAGGTCGTCGCGCAGCACCTCGCCGAACAGGGCTTCCAGCAGCGCGTCGCCGGCGATTTCGCAAAGCGTCTGTTCCAGCACGGCGTGGCGGGAATCGGCGGCGGCCGCAATCGTGTCCGTCAGCTCCTGCACGAACGGGTGCATGGACAGCGGCCCGTCGCAGCGATAGAGCGCGGCAACCTCCCGCAGCCACGCGGCCGGGAACGGATAGGACCGGCTTTCGCGGTACAGGGCGCGGACCGTCTCTTCCAGAAAGCTGTCGTCGCGGCCACGGAAGAGCAGCTCCACCAGGTCGAGAAACGCCCGGTCGCCGTCGGCATAGCAGGCCTCCAGCGTTTCGCTCATGGCCTCTTCGCACAAAAGCTGCAGTTCGCCCTCGTCGGCGTTTTTGAAATCGGGCGGCAGGTCCAGTTTTTCAAAATGCGCGTGCACCAGCGCGCTGCAGAACGCGTCGATGGTGCAGATCTTTGCAAACGGAAGCAGCATCTGCTGCTTTGCCAGATGTTCGTTGTCGGGGTCCTGCTCCAGCCGTTCGGCCACGGCTTCGCCGATCCGCTGGCGGATTTCGGCGGCGGCCGCACGGGTGAACGTGACGACCAGAAGCCGGTCGGCGGACAGGGGCTGTTCGGGGTCGGTCAGGCGGCGGATGACGCGCTCGACCAGCACGGCGGTTTTGCCCGAGCCGGCCGCGGCACTGACCAGCAGATTGCCGCCGCGGGCGTCGATGGCCCACTGTTGTTCCGTTGTCCAGTTACGTACCATCGGTTGCCGCCTCCTCTTCCAGTGTGTGCAGCGCTTCCTCGTGGGTCTGGCCGCGCAGAAAGCGCTGGGGCCCGTCTTTTTCGCGGCCGCAGACGCTGCGGTAATCGCACCAGTCGCAGGTGTTGGCGTGGTTCTTGCCGAAGACCGGCTTCGCCTCCACCCTGCCGTCGTGCAGGTCTTCGCCCATCCGGCGCAGAATGCGGTCCATGCGCTTGGCCAGAAGGCCCAGCTGGGTCAGCGAGATGCAGCGGTCGCTGACGTCCTGCGCGCTTTTTTTGATCTTGCCGGGCAGCAGCGTGCCGCGCAGGCTGCGGTCCATGCCCTCCAGCACCGCGGGGTCGTTGAGGATCATGCCCTCCATCTTGCCGCCGGCCATGCGTTTGGCCTCTTTGGTCTCGTCGCTGTCGGCGCGGTCGCTGTCATACGGCTCGAACCGCGCCGGCATATACAGCACGCCGGCGGGCGTCAGCGCGGGATTGCTGCGCCAGATGCTGACAAGATAGAGCACCATCTGCATACCGAGGCCCTCCAGCACGTCGGAGAGCGAAAACGCCTTGACCCCGGTCTTGTAATCCACCACGCGGACGTAGCGTCGGCCGTCTTTGTCCA
>JAEEUW010000078.1 GCA_016290665.1 Clostridiaceae bacterium
GCGTCAGAAACGACCCGCGGCGCGCCAGCGGCACGTGCAGTCCCCGCAAAAGCGCCAGCCGCGCGAGCACCAGAAACGGCAGCAGCGACCCCACGAGGGTCGTCAGACACAGCCGCAGACCCTCGGCCACCCCGGCGCAGACCGCTCGGGGACGGCACAAAAGCAGCGCGGCGAGGCCCAGAAGGCACAGCGTTTCAGCCGTGAACAGCGGCGCCTGCAGGGCGTTGTATCGGTTCTTCATTGCATTCACCGGTTCGATTCTATGCGCTCCGCAGGGGCATTTATGCCGACGGCGCGGCATAGATATGGACAAAAAGGGGGAACGCAAGTGAAGCATTTGTGGAACCGGCGCCTGCGCGTGCTGCAGCGCGTTGACGAAGCGGCGGCCATCGCGGCGCCGCGGGTGGAGCTTTCCGCCGACAAGCAGGCCGTCGTTGAAGGCTGCGGCGGCGTTCTTTGCTGCGGCGAAACGCTGGTGCGCCTGAGCTGCGGCCCGCTGGTGCTGGAGCTCGCCGGCAGCGCGCTTTGTCTCAACCATCTTTCAGACAGCAGGGTCTGCGTCAGCGGCAGCCTGACGGCGCTGCGGTTCGTTTCGGCCTGAAGGGAGGCGTCCATGCTCGACTTTTTTCTTTGGCGGCTGCTGCGCGGCTATGCGGAATTCCGGGCCTCGGGCGGGTTCGCGGCGCGGTTTCTGAATCTGTGCGACGCCATGCGGCTGCACGTCTGGGATCTGCAATTCGAAGGCGGCGACGTCTGCGGACGGGTCTCCTGCCGCGATTACCGCCGTCTGCGCCTTGCCGCGGGGAAGGCCGGCATGCGTCTGCGGTGCACCGGAAAACGCGGGCTGCCGTTCTTTTTGCGCCGCAGCCGGGCACGGTGGGGTCTGGCGGTCGGCGCCGCGGTCTGCGCGGGGCTTGCAGTGTTTCTGTCCGGTTTTCTCTGGTCGGTGGAAACCGGCGACGTCGGTGCGGTCAACGAACAGGCGCTGCGGGCGGCCGCGGCGCAGATCGGCCTTTATCCGGGCGCAAAAAAGCCGAGCATGAACGGCGAAGACCTCGCCGTCGCGCTGCGCAGGCAGATGGACGGCGCTCTTTCGTGGGCGGCGGTCAACGTCAGAGGCTGCCGCGCCGTGCTGGAGGCGCGGGAGGCAGCCGCCTTGCAGACCCTGCCTGACCCGGCCTTCGGCGCGCCCTGCGATCTGGTGGCCGATTTTGACGGTCTGCTGCTGCAGCTGGAGGTGCACAGCGGCGAAAAAAAGAACGCCGTGGGCAACGGCGTGAAAACGGGCGATCTGCTGATTTCCGGCACGCGCCTGGACCGCGAGGGCAAGCCGCACTACTATGAAGCCCGGGGCGTTGTGACCGCGCTGCACGAGGATGCGCGCACCATGGAAACGCCGTCGGCTTTGCAGCTGGAGCGGGTCGTCGCCGTGCGCCGCGTGCCGGTGCTGCACCTGTGGCACCTTTCGCTGCCGCTGGGCGTCTTTCCCCGCGGCGGAACCTGCACCGCCTGCACGCGCACGGAAAGCGCGGTGCTGCACGGCGTGACGCTGCCGTTTTCGCTGGAATGGCGCACACGCTGCTATTGGGCCGCGTGCGAGGCCGAGGCGGCGCCGCTGGCGTTCGACAGCTTTGTTCTGGCTCTGAACGAGCGCTACCGCGCCACGCGGGTGCTTTCGGGCGAGGTGTCGGCCGCGACGGCGGACGGAGTGCTGACGCTGACCCAGCGCAGCCGCGTGATCGACTTCATGGGTGTGAAACGGCCCGTCGCAGCGAGAAAAGGGGCGGCATCAGATTGACTTTTGCGGCGGGATTCAGTATAATAAAAAAGATATTGTAAAAGGAAAAACAACACGATGAAGCTTTCAACCTATCTTGGCGACAAGCCCTTCTGGAGCGATACGGCGCGGCTTGCGCTTCCCATCGCCACACAGAGCATGCTCACGAGCTCCTTTGCGCTGATCGACACTCTGATGGTCAGCCGCCTCGGAGATCTGGCCCTCTCTTCGGTCGGCATGGCCGGCCAGTGGACCTGGTTCATGATGCTGATCATCTTCGGCGTTTCTTCGGGCATGTCGGTCTTTGCCGCGCAGTACCGCGGCGTGAAGGACCACGCCGCCATGCGCCGCGTGCTGGGCCTTTCGCTGCTGATCGTGACTGCGGTTTCGGCGGCTTTTCTGCTTTGCGGCCTGCTGTCGCCTGAAACGATTCTGCGCTTTTTCAACAAGGAGCCCGCCGTGATCGAAAGCGGCAGCGCCTATCTGCGCATCGCCTGCTTTTCTTATCCGGCCGTGGCCTATACGGTGATCCTTTCCACGTTTCTGCGCACGATCGAGCGCCCGAAGGTGCCGATGTACGTGTCGCTTCTGACCACGGTGCTCAACGCGCTGCTCAACTATACGCTGATCTTCGGACATTTCGGTCTGCCCGCCATGGGCGTCAGGGGCGCGGCGACGGCCACCTGCATTTCCTCCTGGACAGGCCCCGTGCTGCTGCTTGCCGTGTCGCTGGCGCAGCATAACCACATGGTGCGGCATCCGCGCGACCTTGTGTCGTTCACGCGGTGGGAAGCGGCGGCCTTCATAAAACGCGCCTTCCCCGTGGTGCTCAACGAAACCGTGTGGGCACTCGGCACGCTGGCGCTGCAGGCGATCTATTCCAACATGGGCTATGCGCACTACGCAGCCGTATCCATAGTCAAAACGTTCCTTGAGCTCTCGTTCGCGTTCATCGTCGGTCTGGGCAACGCCTGCGTCATCATGGTGGGCAAATCGGTCGGCGCCGGCAGGATCGAACAGTGTCTGCGCGACGCAAAGCGCTTTTCAACGCTGGTACCGCTGGGCGCCGCGCTGATCGGCCTTTTGCTGATCGTGCTGCGCGACCCGCTGCTGACGGTGTTCACCTTCGGCGACAACATCTCCGACGTCACCCTTCAGACGGCGCGGTTCATCACGCTGTTCTGTGCGCTGGAAATGCCGCTCAGGAACATTCCCTATATCCAGATCGTCGGCATCTACCGTTCCGGCGGCGATACGTTTTACGGCATGGTGTGCGACGTGGGCACGCTGTGGCTGATTGCCGTTCCGGTCGCGTTTCTGGCGGCCAACGTGTGGCATCTGCCGTTCGTGTGGGTGTTCGCGCTGGCCTATCTGACCGAGGATATCCCGAAGGCCGTGCTGTGTCTGCAGCGTTTTGTTTCCAAAAAATGGCTGCGGCCCGTGACGCCGGAAGGCAAGGCGGCGCTTTCGCAATGGAACCGTGAGCACCGGAAGAAAAAAACACCCGCAACCGAGGAGGTCGTTTGAGATGAGTCTGAAAAGCAAAGCCAATCACCTGATCGCTATGGCGGTCAATTCCGTGGCGCAAAAGGGCAATGAGCGCGTGCAAAGCTCCGGGTCTTCCGAAGCGATCCGCCGCCTGGCGCGGCAGATGGGCGCCGAGGGCGTCGTGCTGCTGAAAAACGAAAAGAACACCCTGCCGCTGCAGCCGGACGAAACGGTCAGCGTGTTCGGCCGCGTGCAGGTCGACACCTTCTTCGTCGGCTACGGCTCCGGCGGCGACGTCAACGCAGCCTATCGGGTCAGCATTCTGGAGGGCCTGCGCGCCTGCAAGGGGATCCGGCTCAACGAGGAGCTGGCCGCGCGCTATGAGGACTGGGCAAAGGCCAATCCCATTGACGAGGGCTTCTGGGGTCACTGGCCCATGTGTTACGAGGAGATGCCCCTGGACGAAAAAACGGCGAAGGAGGCCGCCGCAAACAGCGACAGCGCCGTGGTCATTCTCGGCCGCGCGGCGGGCGAAGACCGCGAAAACACGCTGACCGAGGGTAGCTGGTATCTGACCAGAGCCGAACGGCGGATGCTCTCTGCCGTGACGGCGGCGTTTGAAAGGGTGACGGTGCTGCTCAACTGCGGCAGCATCATGGATATGGGCTGGCTCGAGGATTACGGCGAGCGGATCACCGCCGTCGCCTATATCTGGCAAAACGGCATGGAGACCGGAAACAGCGTTGCCGACGTGCTGTGCGGCGCGGTTTCTCCCTCCGGCTGCCTTTGCGACACGGTCGCGAAGCGGTATGAAGACTATCCTTCTGCGAAGCATTTCGGCAGAAAGGATTACAACGAATATCAGGAAGACATCTTCGTCGGCTACCGCTTTTTTGAAACGTTCGCGCCCTCCCGGGTGCTGTTCCCGTTCGGCTTCGGCCTGAGCTACACGACGTTTGAAACCAGCGTCACGCAGACGCGCATCGCCGGCGACGACTGCCGCGTGTGGGTCACCGTCAAAAACACCGGCGCGCGGCCGGGCAAGCATACGGTGCAGCTCTATCTGCAAAAGCCGCAGGGCGTGCTTTCACAGCCGGAACGGATGCTGATTGCGTTTGAAAAAACCGAAACGCTGCTGCCCGGCGAGGAAGAAAAGCTCTGCCTTTACTGCAGACTGTCCGATTTCGCAAGCTATGACGATACCGGCATGAGCGGCCACCGCAGCGCCTGGATCTTTGAAAAGGGCGAGTATAACCTCTATGTGGGCGACAACGTGCGCGACGCCGCGCTTTGCCGCACGTTTTCGGTGCGTGCGCTCAAGGTGGTGCGCCAGTGCAGCCAGGCCTGTGCGCCCGACCCGGCACATCCGTTCGAACGGCTGGTGCTGCGCAAGGATGCAGACGGCAACAACCACCCGATGACCGAGCGCGCGCCCGTGATGCAGACGAGTCTGCGCGAACGCATTCTGCTGCATCTGCCGGAGGATCTGCCGTGCACGGGCGACGCCGGAATCAAACTCGGCGACGTCAAGGCCGGCAGGGCAACGCTCGAAGCCTTTGTCAGCCAGCTGTCGTTCGACGAGCTGGAGGCGATCTCCCGCGGCGATTACACCATGAACAGCCCCCTGGGCCCGAAGGGCAACGCAGGCGCGATCGGCGGCGTGACCCAATCGCTGCGCGACAAGGGCGTGCCCGCCGTCATCACGACCGACGGCCCCTCGGGCATCCGCCTGAGCGATTCCTGCTCGCTGCTGCCCAACGGGGCGGCGCTGGCCTGCTCGTTCAACCGCCCGCTGGTGCGCGCCCTCTTTGCCGCGCTGGGCGAAGAGATGGCGAGCCGCGGCAGCGACATCCTGCTTGCGCCGGGCATGAACATTCACCGCAACCCGCTGTGCGGCCGCAATTTCGAATACTTTTCGGAGGACCCGTGCCTGTCGGGTCTGATCGCCGCTGCCTATGTGCAGGGGATTCAGGCGGGGGGGCTTTCGGCGTGTCCGAAGCATTTTGCCTGCAACAATCAGGAATTCAACCGCACCCACAACGACAGCCGCGTCAGTGAACGCGCCCTGCGCGAAATCTATCTCAAGGGCTTCGAGCTTTGCGTGCGCGAGGGCAAACCGCACAACATTATGACGAGCTACAACAAGATCAACGGCGTCTGGGCGCATTATAACTATGACCTTTGTACCACGGTGCTGCGCCGTGAATGGGGCTATCAGGGCTGCGTGATGACCGACTGGTGGATGCGCAAAGATGAGTCGCACGAGTTCCCAGGCGTCACGGACCAGGGCTACCGCGTCCGCGCGGGGGTGAACGTACTGATGCCTGGCGGCGCACGCACCGGCAAACGCAAGCCGGACGGCACGCTGAAAAAGAGCATGAAGGTCCAAGACGGCGTCACCTGGGGCGAGCTGCAGCAGACCGCCATGCACGTTTTGAAAATGGCGCTTGCATATGTTGAATAGTTGACAGTCTTTAGTCGTTAGTCTTTAGTTTAGAGAAAGCCGCCCGGGAGGGCGGCTTTTGCTGTCAACTGATGACTGTCGACTGTCAACTTAACAAACAATGGGCGTCAGCTGCCGTCCTTCCAGCGCGGCTTCCACCGCGGGGAGCGTTTGCTCAAACAAGCAGACCATCGAGCGCGGTTTGCCCGCGGGCGCGTCCTGGCGCAGCGGCAAAAAGAACAGGTGGCGCACCGAAAGCAGCACGCCCAGCGCCCGGGCGGAGCCCGACAGCGCGTCGTTGGTGGAAACGCCGAGCAGCACCGGCCGTTCGGCGCGCAGCTGCGACTTCACGGCCAGCGTGACCGGCGTGTCGTAGATGCCGGCGGCCAGCTTGCCGAGCGTGTTGCCCGTGCAGGGCGAAACGACCAGCAGGTCGCACAGCTTTTTCGGCCCGATGGGTTCCGCGTCCTCGATCGTTTGGATCACCTTGCGGTTCGTGCGCGCTTCCAGCTCGTGCACAAAGTCTTCGGCCCTGCCGAAGCGTGTGTCGATCGACGCGGCGTTGCGGGACATGATCGGCAGCACGTGATAGCCGTTGTCGAGCAGCGCCTGCATCTGGGTGATGCTTTGGCGGAACGTGCAGAACGAGCCGGTCAGCGCATAGCCGATGACGGGTCGGTCCATGATATCACCTCCCGCAGCATCGCTCTTGCCGCGGCAAGCGGCGTGAACCGGCCGGGCAGGGAGCCGCCGTCGATATATGACAGCCCGGCGGCGAGGCAGTCTTCTTTTTGCGCGCCGAATGGGGCGGACGCAAGCTCCAGATAGAGCCCGCCTTTTTTGCAGCGCTGCAGCAGCGCAGGCGAAAACACCGGCGCGGGCACGGTGTTGCAGATGAAGTCGGCCTTCGGCAGCACGGCGGAAAGCGCCGTGAGCGGCGCCGCCTCGCAGCCGCGGCGGACGGCCGCTGCCCGCTGCGAATCGCTTCTGGCGGCAACGACGCACCGGCAGCCGACGGAAACCAGCAGGGAAGCGAGCGCCTGCGCCACGCGGCCGAAGCCGGTGATCAGAATCTGCTGCCGCGTCAGGTCGTCCTCGGTGTGTTCCAGAAGCAGCCGCAGCGCACCCTGCGCCGTGAGGCGGGCGTTGTACTGCGTGAAGGCTTCGTTGCGAAGAAAGCTGAAACAGGGGATATCCCGCTGCCGCAAAAAAGCCAGCTGTTCCTCCGCAAAGCCGCCGAACACGCGCTGCCGCGGCGAAAACAGCGCGAACACCTGCCGCCACGGCGTCTTTGCCGTGTCGCCGAAAAGACAGCCGTTTTTGACGGCGGGCACGGGCAGCACGAGGGCCCGCGCCGCGCGGACGGCGTCTGCGTCGGTCGTGTCACACAAGCGAAGGGCGGGCAGGCGTTCGTTTTGCAGCAGGGCGCACAGCGCGTCCAGCCGCCTGTCGCCGCAAAGGATCAGGATGGGTTGTTCCATATGGGTTCCTCCTTCGCTTCATCCTATGACTTGAAAAAGTTTCGGTGAATGGCTTTACAGACGGGCGAAAAAGGACTATAATAATATAACTGAGTTTTAAAGGAGCTTGTTCCTATGCAACAGATAGATTCTCTTCTGGCCTCGGTCAAACGGGTCCATTTCATCGGCATCGGCGGCGCAGGCATGTGCCCGCTGGCCGAAATCCTGCACGACTGGGGCTACACCGTGACCGGCTCGGACAACAACACGGGCGACAACGTGGACCATCTGCGCGAGCTGGGCATCGACGTCACGATCGGCCAGAAGGCCGAAAACCTTGCCGGCGCCGAGCTGATCGTCTATACCGCGGCCATCCTTTCCGACAACCCGGAGCTGGTCGCCGCCAAGGCCGGCGAGATTCCCGCGGTGGAGCGCGCGGTGCTGTTCGGCGCCATCACCCGCCGCTACGGCAACTGCATCGCCGTCTGCGGCACCCACGGCAAAACGACCGTGACGGCCATGCTCACCCAGGTGCTCGTTCTGGCAGACGCCGACCCGACGGCGGTCATCGGCGGCGTGCTGCCGCTGATCGGTTCGCACGGTCTGAGCGGCAAAAGCGACACCATGGTCTGCGAGGCCTGCGAGTTCCACGACCACTATCTGGAGCTTTCGCCCGACGTTTCGGTCATCCTCAACGTGGACGAGGACCATCTCGAATACTTCAAGAATCTCGACAACATCATCGCGTCGTTCCGCAAGTTCGCCTCTCTGACGAGCCGCACGCTGATCTATAACGGCGACGACGCCAACACCTGCCGCGCCGTGGATGGCGTGGAAAAAGAAAAGATCACCTTCGGCTTCGACCCGGCGAACGATTACAGCCCGGCGAACCTCACGTTCAACCGCGGCGCGTTTGCGGAATTCGACGTCGTCTTTCGCGCAAAAGCGATTGCCCACCTGAAGCTGAACATTCCCGGCAGACACAACGTGCTCAACGCGCTGGCCGTGTTTGCCGCCGCGCGGCACGCCGGACTGGAAATTGCGCAGATCGAAACGGGCGTTGCTGCGTTTGCCGGCGCGGGCCGCCGGTTTGAAATTCTGGGCGAGGCGGACGGCGTCACCGTCGCCGACGATTACGCCCACCATCCGAGCGAGCTGGCCGTGACGCTGACCGCCGCCATGCAGATGGGCTACCGCAAGGTCTGGGCGGTGTTCCAGCCGTTCACCTATTCGCGCACCAAAATCCTGTTTGACGATTTCGTGCGCGTGCTGCAGATCCCGGACCAATGCGTCATGACCGAGATCATGGGCTCGCGCGAGCGCAACACCTACGGCATCTACACGAAGGATCTTGCCGAAAAGATTCCGGGCGCCGTCTGGTTCGAAGGCTTCGACGGCGTGTCGAAGTACACCGTGGCGCACGCGCAGAAGGGCGACCTGATCATCACCCTCGGCTGCGGCGACATCTATAAGGCCGCGAAGATGATGCTGAAGATGTTAAAAGAAAAGTCAACCGGCAACAGTTGACAGGGAACAGGGGACAGGGAACAGGACGCCGCGCGCCGCGCGGCTCAGTTGTCAGTCAACAGTCGGGGCGGCAGATGCCGCCCTTTTTTGATGCGAGGAATACCGCTGTCGACACTTGCGGCGGATGGGACTGCCGCTTTCCAAAATCTGCCTTGCATCATCAACGCCGCATGGCATACACTATGACTGGCGGATGAGTCAGGCAGCATTCAGAAAAGCGTTTCGCCGCAGAGCCGGAAACGATTCGGTTCAACAGGCGGACGGGGCGCGTAAAAAAAGGCTGCCGCGGAAGACGGGGCAGCCTTTCAGACAATATGGTGTGTTCTTTCCTCCGCGTTGCGTTTGCGGCTTTCCGCTCCGGTATGCTGTGAGGAGGCTCACGCATACGGTGACAGACAGAGCTGTATGAAAGTGCGGCTCTGTTTTTTTATGCCTTTTGTTTGCGCAGAAACGCGCCCTTCGGCAGCGGCGTTTCGCAGGGGAACGAAAACGCCATCATCGGGTGGTTCGTCGCTTCCACCGCTTCGCCGTCGGCGTTGAGGAGCGTCTGCGGCGTCACGGTGAACGGCACGGTATCGGGCGCGAGCACCTCCAGCGCTTCGCCCGCAAAGAACCGGTTGCGCTGGGTGCAGAAGGCCACGCCGTTTTCCCAACGTTCCACCACGGCCATCACGTCCCAGTCGCGGGTGTAGCCGCCCTGCAGACTGATCTGCGCCTCTGCCTGCGGGTCGTCAAAAAAGAACCCGGTGCAATAGGGGCGGTAACTGACCTTGGTCACCTCGTCCAGCACCCATTGCGGGGGTCTGAAGTCGGGTCCCGGGTCGGCAAAATAGCCGTCGATTGCGCGGCGGTAGGCGTTGGTGACCACCGCGACGTAGTATTCCGATTTGGCGCGTCCCTCAATTTTGAAGCTGTCGATGCCCGCGTCCACCAGCGCGGGAATGTGTTCGAGCATACACAGATCGCGGGCGTTGAGGATGTAGGTGCCGCCGTCGCTGTCGTCGATCGGGAAATACTGGCCCGGGCGCTTCTCTTCCGTGAGCGCATATTTCCAGCGGCAGGGCTGGGCGCAGGCGCCGCGGTTCGCGTCGCGGCCGGTGAGATAGTTCGACAGCAGGCACCGCCCCGAAAAAGAAACGCACATGGCGCCGTGGACGAAGCATTCCAGCTCCAGCTCCCGCGGCACGCTGCGGCGGATCTCTTTGATCTCCCGGAGCGACAGCTCCCGCGCCAGCACGATCCGCTTTGCGCCGAGCCGGTACAGGGCGTTCGCGGCGGCGCGGTTGACCACGCCCGCCTGAGTGGAAACGTGCAGCGCCACGCCGGGGGCATAGCGTCCGGCGTAATCGAGCACGCCGAGGTCGGACACGATCAGCGCGTCCACACCGCAGGACGCGGCGTGGCAGAGAAAGCGCGGCAGCGCGTCGAGCTCCGCGTTGCGCGGCAGCACGTTGACCGTCAGATAGACCTTCATGCCGCGCGCATGGCAGAATGCAACGGCTTCCTCCAGCTGCGTTTCGTCGAAGTTTTCGGGCGAAGAACGCATACCGAAAACAGTGCCGCCCAAATAGACGGCATCTGCGTGATAGTCCGCCGCCGCGCGCAGCCGGAGCATATCTCCGGCCGGCGCGAGCAGCTCCGGTTTTTGAAGCGGCTTATCCATTTCAGTCAAACAGAATCTTTTCGGTGTTGCGCTGGTGTTCCTCCGCCGTTTCGGCCAGATAGATGTTGCCGTCGGCGTCATGGCAGAAGAAGAAATAGTTGGTGTCGCTCGGGTAGAGCGCGGCCTTGATGGCGGAGAGCCCCGGGTTGCAGATGGGACCCGCCGGCAGGCCGGTGACCGAATAGGTGTTGTAGGCGTCCAGATAGATCGAATAATAGACCTCGTTGAACAGCCCGTATTCGTTGACGGCGTCCACGTATTCCTTGGTGGAGTTCATCTGCAGCTGCGGATAGAGCTCCGGATGGTTCAGACGGTTGTGGAGCACCGACGAAACGGTGGGCATCTCCTTGCTGTCCTTCGCCTCGCGCTGAATGATGGAGGCCAGCGTGATCACCTGGTCGCGGGTCATGTGCAGCTCCTTGGCGCGCAGCGAGAACTCCTTGGTCCATTTGGACTGGAAGTTGGTGAACAGCTTTTTGAGCACGGAGGACGCCTGCTCGCCGATATAGAAATCGTAGGTGTCGGGGAAGACGTAGCCCTCGGCTTTGAGATAGCGGCCGTTCGGGGCCTTGATTTTCGCGTAGAAGCCGAACTGCTTGCCCACGATGTCGAGGTTGGCATAGAGCTTTTCGGCCGTGCAGACGTTGTATTTTTCGATCCGCTCAAAGATCTTGGCAATGGTCCAGCCCTCGGGGAAGGTCAGGCGGATCGTGTCGCGCGCCACATGGTTGGACACCTTGATCTGCTCGAGCATCTCTTCGATGCCGTTGCTGGTCTCAAAGTAGTAGACGCCCGGCTCGTACTGGATGAAGACTTCCTTCTTCTGGCTCTTCGAATAGATCTTGTCATAATGGCGGAACTTGCAGAACAGCTTGCACAAGAACTTCTGCTTGACCAGCCCGTTGTCGCAAAGGATGTCGTAGACCTGATCGAAGTCGGCCTTTTCGGGAATCTCGACCGCAACGGTGACGCCGCTGCCCTCCTTGTTGAGGGCAAGGATGTCGTTGATCGTGGAAAGCGCCATCGTGCTTACCGTGGCCGTGACGATCGCGATGCAGATGATGCACACCAGCGTGATCAGCGTGCCGCGGATCAGCTTATACTTGCGGCGCTCCTTCTGCAGCTTGGACTTTTTCCTCTTTTTCTTCTGCGTCTGCACCTTCGGCCGGGCGGGGGGCGTCTGCTTCGCGGCGGACTGCGCGGTTTGGGTGGGACGCGCGGCGGCGTTGGCGCGGCGCG
>JAEEUW010000153.1 GCA_016290665.1 Clostridiaceae bacterium
CGTATATGCGCTTTGTGTGTTTTCGCGCCGTTCACGCGGGGTGCAGCTTTCTTTGCTGCCGGGCGCTGCTGCTGTTCATCAAGCTGCCGGTGGACGCAATCCGGCAAAACGCCCTGCGTCCTGCCGTGCAGCCGAACTGTCTGCTGTCCGTATGCATGTGCATGATGTGCGTGCTGCTGTTGTTCGGGTCCAACTGGTCAATGCGTCTGACACGCACAAAATAGCTTGCTTTTTTCCCGGCGGTATGCTACAATACAGGAAGACTGAAAGGAGGAAGAGGATCTCCCATGAAACAGAAACTCACGCGGGGCAAGGCTTATCCGAGAAAATGCGCACACTGTGCGTTCGGCAGTATCGTTGAGGGCGACAAGGAGGTGCTCTGCACGCGCAACGGCGTGATGCAGCCGGACGACTGCTGCAGCAAATATCAGTATGATCCGCTGAAACGCCAGCCAAAGCGTCAGACGCTTGCGTCCGGCTATAGCGAAGAGGATTTTGCATTATAAAAAACAAAACCGCCGCGGCGGTTTTCTTTTTTTGCCTGCTTTTGCCGTTTGTTTCACGGTATGTTTTTCGCGTGTTTGCGACATACTAACCCAAGATCAAACAGCAAAGGATGTCATAGTATGGATCTGTCTGTCTTTTCTCCCAACCGCGGCAAAGAACGCGCGATCACAACCTCATTCGGCACGTTCGACCGTTTTCCGATCCGCACGCACGTGATCATGCGCGGCGAAAAGCTGGAGGACGTGATGCACCAATATGCGCCGTTACCGTTTGGCGTGGGAGATTATCTGTTTATCAGCGAAAAAATCGTTGCCATCTGTCAGGGGCGCGCGTGGGATATCAGCGAGATTCGTCCGTCGATGCTGGCAAAGCTGCTGAGCCGGTTCGTCTACCGCTCGCCCTACGGGATCGGACTGGGTTCTCCGTGGACCATGCAGCTTGCCATTGAGGAGGTCGGCGTCGGGCGGCTGTTGGTCGCCGCCGCCTGTTCCGCGCTGACAAAGCCGTTTGGCGTTCGGGGCGTGTTCTACCGGATTGCCGGCACGGCAGCGCGAGCAATTGACGGTCCGTGCGACTGCACGATTCCGCCATATAACCATTACGCCAAAAAGGCGCCGAAGGACCCGGACCGCGTGGCGCGGCATCTGGCGGGACTGCTCGGCTGCAAAGTGGTTATCATCGACGCGAACGATCTGGGCGTGGAGGTGCTCGGCAGAAGCAGCAGCAGTATTCCAACGCTGTTTTGCAAGCAGGTGTTCCGCGACAATCCGCTCGGGCAGTCGAGCGAAAGCACGCCGCTGGCGCTCGTACGGCGGGCAAGTTAAAAGCGGCTGCAAACGCAGCCGCTCTTTCTCTTATCTCTTGCCTTCCTGTTTCTTTTTCATCATCCGCATGGCATTGAGGATAGCGAGCACCGACACGCCGACGTCCGCAAACACGGCGAGCCACATATTGGCAATGCCGAACGCGCCGAGCAGCAGTACGACCGCCTTGACTGCCAGCGCAAACACGATGTTTTCCTTCACAATCCGCATCGTTTTGCGCGAAATGCGCAGTACCGTTTCCAGCTTTGACAGATCGTCATCCATGATGACCACGTCCGCCGCTTCAATCGCGGCGTCGGATCCCATGGCGCCCATCGCGATCCCGATATCCGCTCTGGAAAGAACCGGCGCGTCATTGATCCCGTCCCCGACAAAAGCAAGCCTGCCGTTTCCTGTCGCTTCGGTCAGGAACTGTTCGACTTTGGCGACTTTATCCGCCGGCAGCAGCTCGCTGAAGACTTCGTCGACGCCAAGATCCGCCGCGACCGCATCGGCCGCTTTTTCCGCGTCGCCGGTCAGCATCGTCGTCCGTTCGACGCCCGCGTCCTTAAGCGCACGGATCGCTGCCTGCGCCGTAGGCTTCACAGCATCGGAGATCAGGATATGTCCCGCGTATTCCCCGTCAACAGCCGTATGAACGACCGTACCGACACCGTGACAGTCTTTCCACTCTGAGCCGACTGCCTGCATCAGTTTACTGTTGCCGACAGCGACGGATCTGTCATCCACCCGGGCTGTAACGCCCTGGCCGCTGATCTCGCTGACATCCGAAACCCTTGTCTCATCGATCTCCTCACCATAGGCTTTGCGCAGACTCGAGCTGATCGGATGTGTGGAAAAAGCCTCGGCATGCGCGGCCAGTTCCAGGAGCTTCCCGGATTCCATCGAATTGTGGTGCACACCGCGGACTTCGAAAACGCCTTTGGTCATGGTGCC
>JAEEUW010000079.1 GCA_016290665.1 Clostridiaceae bacterium
AAGAAATCGACAAGCTGCGCCATTCCGCCACCTCGGCGCTGTCGGAGCGGCGCGACGTGATCATTGTGGCGTCGGTCTCGTGCATCTATTCGCTCGGCGACCCGATCGATTACCGCAGCATGGTGATCTCGCTGCGCCCGGGGATGGAAAAGAGCCGCGACGCGCTGATTGCCAAGCTGATCGAGATTCAGTATGACCGCAACGACCTCAACTTCGTCCGCAACAAGTTCCGCGTGCGCGGCGACGTGGTGGAGATCTTTCCGGTCTACACCAACGAATCGGCCATCCGGGTGGAATTCTTCGGCGACGAGGTGGACCGCATCTGCGAGATCAACCCGCTGACGGGGGAGATCAAGGCCACGCTCTCGCACGTGGCAATCTATCCGGCGTCGCACTATGTGGTCGGCCCCGAGAAGATGGAGCGCGCCATTGCCGAAATTCACGCCGAAATGGAACAGCGCGTGGAGGAATTCACGCGGGCGGGCAAGCTGCTCGAGGCCGAGCGGATCAAGCAGCGCACGAGCTACGACCTCGAAATGCTGCGCGAGACCGGCTTTTGCAAGGGCATCGAAAACTACTCCCGCGTAATGAGCGGGCGGGCGCCCGGCTCGCCGCCGTTCACGCTGCTGCATTACTTCCCGAAGGACTTTTTGCTGTTCATCGACGAATCGCACGTCACGATCCCGCAGGTGCGCGCCATGTACGGCGGCGACCGCTCGCGCAAGGAGGCGCTGGTGGAGTTCGGCTTCCGGCTGCCCTCGGCCTACGATAACCGGCCCTTGCGGTTCGACGAGTTCTATTCCATCGTGGGGCAGAAGATCTTCGTTTCGGCCACGCCGGGCGACTTTGAAAGAGAAAAGAGCACCCAGATCGTGGAGCAGGTCATCCGGCCTACGGGCCTTCTGGACCCGCTGGTCACGGTGAAGCCCACCGAAGGCCAGATCGACGATCTGGTGGGCGAAATCAATTTGCGCATCGAACGGAAGGAGCGCGTACTCGTTACGACGCTGACCAAGAAGATGGCCGAATCGCTGACCGATTACCTCGACGACCTCGGCTTCAAGGTGCGCTATATGCACTACGACGTGGATACGATCGAGCGCATGGAGATCATCCGCGACCTGCGGCTGGGTGAAACGGACGTCCTCGTCGGCATCAACCTGCTGCGCGAGGGCCTCGACCTGCCCGAGGTATCGCTGGTGGCAATCCTCGACGCCGACAAGGAGGGCTTTCTGCGGAGCGAGACCTCGCTGGTGCAGACCATCGGCCGCGCCGCGCGCAACGCGCAGGGCGAAGTGATCATGTATGCCGACAGCGTCACGCCCTCGATGGAACGCGCCATCAGCGAAACGTTCCGCCGCCGGGGAATTCAGCAGGCCTATAACGAGGCGCACGGCATCGTGCCGAAAACCATCATCAAGGACGTCCGCGACGTGCTTGAAATCTCCAGCAAGACCAAGGACGTTGACAAAAACTTCCGCAGGATGACGCGCCTGGAGCGCGAGCAGGTGATCAAACAGCTCACCGCCGAAATGCGCGCGGCCGCAAAGCTTCTGGAATTCGAGCACGCGGCCTATCTGCGCGACAAGATCGAAAAGCTGAAAACCATGAAATAACAAGGAGGCAGCCATGCCCGAACAGAATATCGTCATCAAGGGTGCGCGCGAGCACAACCTCAAGAATATCGATCTGACGATTCCGCGCGACAAGTTCATCGTCTTCACCGGCCTTTCCGGCTCGGGCAAGTCGTCGCTTGCGTTCGACACGCTCTATGCCGAGGGCCAGCGCCGCTATGTGGAATCGCTGTCGTCCTATGCGCGGCAGTTCCTCGGCCAGATGGAAAAGCCCGACGTCGACTATATCGACGGCCTTTCTCCGGCAATCTCGATCGACCAGAAGACCACGAGCAAGAATCCGCGCTCCACGGTGGGCACCATCACCGAAATCTACGACTATATGCGCCTTCTGTATGCGCGCATCGGCATTCCGCACTGCCCGGTCTGCGGCCGCGAAATCCGCCCGCAGACGGTGGATCAGATCGTGGACCGGATTTTTGAAAAAGAGGCGGGCACGCGCTTTCAGCTGCTTTCGCCTGTGGCCCGCGGCCGCAAGGGCGAATTCCAGAAGGAACTCGAGCAGATCCGCAAGGCGGGCTTTGTGCGCGTGCGCATCGACGGCATCCTCTATGACCTTTCGGAGCAGATCAGGCTCGACAAAAACAAAAAGCACAACGTGGAGGTGGTCGTGGACCGGCTGGTGCTCAAGGACGGCATCCGCGCGCGCCTGACCGATTCCGCCGAAACCGCCACCAAGCTTTCGGGCGGTCTGCTGCTGGTGGATTTCACAGACGGCGAAGAGCAGCTGTTTTCGCTCAACTACGCCTGTCCCGAGCACGGCGTCAGCTTTGACGAGCTGGCCCCGCGCATGTTCTCGTTCAACAACCCCTTCGGCGCCTGCAAAAAGTGCGGCGGCCTCGGCGTGTTCATGGAGCTGTCGCCGAAGCTGGTGATTCCCGATGAATCGCTTTCGCTGCGACAGGGCGCGATCAAGGCGTTCGGCTGGCAGTCCACGGGCGAGGGGAGCATCGCCGGCATGTACTTTGCCGCGCTGGGCAGGCAGTTCGGCTTCACGATGGACACGCCGGTCAAAGACATGCCCGAAGAAGGCCTGCAGGCCATCCTTTACGGCACCGGCGACAAAAAGCTGCGCATGGAACGGCCCACGTCCTTCGGCGGCGGGGTCTATTACACCGCCTTTGAGGGCGTGATGAACAACCTCAGACGCAGATACAACGAATCGCAGAGCGAGCTTTCGCGCAGTGAAATCGAACAGTTCATGATTACCGAGCCCTGCCCCGACTGCGGCGGCGCCCGGCTTTCCAAGGAGGCGCTCTCGGTCACCGTCGGCGGCCTCAACATCAACGAGCTGACCTGCCTTTCCGTGGAAAAGGAGCTGGCGTTCATGGAGGCGCTCCCGCAAAAGCTCACTGAGCGCGAAATGCAGATCGGCCGCATCATCATCAAGGAGATCCGCGACCGCCTTTCGTTCCTCCACGCGGTGGGCCTTTCCTATCTGACGCTTTCCCGCTCGGCGGGCTCGCTTTCGGGCGGCGAAAGCCAGCGCATCCGCCTGGCCACGCAGCTGGGCACCTCGCTGATGGGTGTGCTCTATATCCTCGACGAGCCGAGCATCGGCCTGCACCAGCGCGACAACCAGAAGCTGATCGACACGCTCAAGCATCTGCGCGACCTGGGCAACACACTGATCGTGGTGGAGCACGACGAAGACACCATGCGGCAGGCCGACCACGTGGTCGACATCGGCCCCGGCGCCGGTATCCGCGGCGGCGAGGTGGTCTGTCAGGGCACGGTGGAAGATATCATGGCCTGCGAAGAGAGCGAAACCGGCGCCTATCTCAGCGGCCGCAAGTTCGTTCCCGTGCCGCAGGCGCGCCGCAAGGGCAACGGCAAAACGCTGCGCATTGTGGGCGCCACGGAAAACAACCTCAAAAACCTGACGGTCGACATCCCGCTGGGCAGGTTCGTCTGCGTCACGGGCGTGTCCGGCTCGGGCAAATCGTCGCTGATCAACGAGGTGCTGCAAAAGCATCTGGCGGCAAGGCTCAACGGCGCGCGCACCTTTCCCGGGAAATGCGAGCGCATTGAGGGCGTGGAGGCGCTCGACAAGGTGATCGATATCGACCAGTCGCCGATCGGCCGCACGCCGCGCAGCAACCCCGCCACCTATACCGGCGTGTTCACCGATATCCGCGAGCTGTTCGCCAACACGGTGGACGCCAAAATGAAGGGCTACAACGCGGGCCGCTTTTCGTTCAACGTCAAGGGCGGCCGCTGCGAAGCCTGTCAGGGCGACGGCATCGTCAAGATCGAGATGCACTTCCTCGCCGATATCTACGTGCCCTGCGAGGTCTGCAAGGGCAAAAAATACAACAGCGAGACCCTCGCGGTCAAATACAAGGGCAAGTCGATCTACGACGTGCTCGAGATGACCGTGGTGGAGGGCATGAACTTCTTCGAAAACGTGCCGAAGATCCACAACAAGCTGCGCACGCTCTATGACGTGGGCCTCGGCTATATCAAGATCGGCCAGCCGGCCACCACGCTTTCGGGCGGCGAGGCCCAGCGCGTCAAGCTTTCCACCGAGCTTTCGCGCCGCGCGACGGGCAAGACGATCTATCTGCTCGACGAGCCGACCACCGGCCTGCACGCCGCGGACGTCCACCGTCTGATCAACGTGCTGCAGCAGCTGGTCGACGCCGGCAACACGGTGCTCGTGATCGAACACAACCTCGACGTGATCAAGACCGCCGACTATATCATCGACCTCGGCCCCGAGGGCGGCGACGGCGGCGGCACGGTTGTGGCGCAGGGCACGCCCGAAGAGGTGGCGGCCAACGAACGCTCCTACACCGGGCAGTATCTGAAGCCGCTGCTGGAAAAAGGAAGAGGAAGAGCCGAATGAGCAAAACAATCGGTATCGTCAGCCTGTCGAGCGGGATCCTCGGCGAAGAAACTCTCAGCCATTCTTTGGCGCGCGGGCTGGCGCGTTTAAAGGCCTGCGGCGTGCAGGTCAGGTTCTTGCCGCATGCACTTGACGGCGTCAGCGCGCTGAAAGAACACCCGGAACACCGGGCGGCGGATCTGATCGAAGCGTTTCGCGATCCGACGATTGACATGATCCTGTGCGCCATCGGCGGCGACGACACCTACCGGCTGCTGCCGTATCTGTTTGACGGCGACGCGCTTCGGAGCGTGATCTGCCAAAAGCCGTTTCTCGGCTTTTCCGACACGACGATCAACCACCTGATGCTGCATAAGCTGGGCGTTCGCACATGCTACGGCCAGTCGTTTTTGGCAGACGTCTGCGAGCTTGCGCCGCAGATGCTGCCGTATACCGCGCGCTATTTTGAAGAGTGGCTGCGCACCGGCACGGTCCGTAGGGTTACGCCAAGCGACGTCTGGTATGAGGAGCGGGACGATTTTTCCCCGGCGCAGATCGACCGTCCGCAGCCCGCACACCCGAACGACGGCTTTCAGCTGTTGCAGGGCAGCCCGGTCTTTTCCGGCAGGATTCTCGGCGGCTGCATCGATTCAATGTTTGACATCTTCGACGGCACGCGCTACATGGATATGCCAGCGCTTTGCCGCAAGTATGACCTGTTCCCGTCACCGGAAGACTGGAAGGGGAGAATCCTGCTGCTGGAAACGAGCGAGGAACTGATGCCGCCCGAAAAATATGAAAAAGCCGTGATCGCGCTCAGGGAGGCCGGCGTGTTTTCTGCCGTCAGCGGCGTGCTGTGCGGCAAGCCGATGAACGAAGCCTATGACCAAGAATATCGTGAGATCCTGCTGCGTGTGATCGGTGATCCGGCGCTGCCGGTGGTCTGGAACCTGAACATCGGCCACGCCACCCCGCGCTGTATTCTGCCGTTCGGCGTGAACGCCGCGGTGGACGCGACAAAGCAGGAAATCGTGTTTGACGCGGAATAAAAGAGGTGTTCCCCATGCAATACAACAAAACCGTCATCCTCAAAACCGGCGAGCCGTGCGTGATCCGCACCGCAACGGGCGCCGACGCTGCCGGCGTGCTGCGCTGCTTTTTGCAAACGCACGAAGAGACCGACAACATGCTGACCTATCCCGACGAATGCGGCATGACCGAGGAAAGCGAGCGCGACTTTCTGGACGCCCGCGCCGCGCAGCCCGACGGCGTGGAGCTCTGCGCAGTGATTGACGGCGAGATCGTGGGCACGGCGGGCTTTGACCCGATCGGCCGCCACGAAAAGATCCGTCACCGCGCCTCGTTCGGCATCGGCGTCATGCGGGCCTATTGGGGGCGGGGCGTCGGCCGCGCGCTGACAACGGCCTGCGTCGCGCTGGCAAAGGAAGCCGGCTTCCGCCAGCTGGAGCTGGACGTCGTGGCCGACAACGCGGCGGCAATTGCGCTCTATCAGAGCTGCGGCTTCGTGGAATACGGCCGGAATCCGCTGGGCTTTCAAAGCCGCACAAAAGGGGACCAGCCGCTGCTGCTCATGCGGCTGGAGCTGGAAGCATAACGGGAGGAGGCGCCTATGCATTACACGTTTTACATCATTCTCGGCGTCGTCGCCGTCGTCGTTCTCGGCCTGCTTGCGCGGCTGGCCGGCACGTTCGGACCCATGCTGCGCGACGCGCTGCTGATGTTCCGCCTTGCCAAGGATGCGCCGCGGACGGCAGAGACCAAAACCGTCTTCGGGGCCACGTCTATCTATCTGCCGCAGGTGCTGCGCGATTTTCCCGATTTCCACAACAACGACGCGATCGCCGCGGTCAAGACGCTGGTATGCGAATACCTCGCCATCCGCTATGAGGGCATCCCGCGCTTTGCCCGGAGCATCGTGGCGGAGGGTCTGCTTTCACCAATCGACAGGCAACCCGGCCACACGGTCAAAAACGAGATCGTCCATCAGGTGGCCATGTCGCGCTACATCAAAACCAAGGAGTGCGCCACAATCACCTATCAGGCGAGCGTCGGCTACACGCTGGACGGCGAGCCCGTGGAGGAACGCTACGCCGTGGAATACACCCTCAGCCTGCGCGACGAATACGGCGAAAAGCAAACGCTGGTCTGCCCGCAGTGCGGCGGCGTCTATACCTCCACCAGCCAGACGGTCTGCGTCTATTGCGGCGCGGGCATCGTGCGCGACACGATCAAATCGTGGCGGTTCACGTCGATCACGTTGTCCTGATCGACTGTAGATAAGAGCCGAAGTAAAAAACAACGGTCAAAAAAGTCAAAGCATTGAACCCGGAAAGGACTTGTTGAACATGAAAACCAGAATTGAAGCGGATTCCATCGGCGAAAAAGAGATCAACGCGGACGCCTATTACGGCGTTCAGTCGCTGAGAGCAAAAGAGAATTTTCCGATCACCGGCATCCCGATGCACTTTGAGCTGATCAAGGCGCTTGCACAGCTGAAACGCGCCGCGGCCATGACGAACCGGGATTCGGGCAGGCTTGACGGCAAAAAGGCCGAGGCGATCATTCAGGCCTGCGACGAGATCATCGGCGGCAAGCTGCACGACCAGTTCATCGTTGACGCCATTCAGGGCGGCGCGGGCACGTCTGCGAACATGAACGCAAACGAGGTCATCGCCAACCGGGCCATCGAGATCCTCGGCGGAGAAAAAGGGGACTACAGCATCGTTCACCCGAACGACGACGTCAACATGGCGCAGTCCACCAACGACGTTTACCCCTCCGCCGGCAAGATCGCAATCGTCCAGATGCTGGAGGTGCTGATTCCCGCCGAAAGACGGCTGTATGACGTGCTGATGCAGAAATCGGAGGAGTTTGACGGCATTCTGAAAATGGGCAGAACGCAGCTGCAGGATGCGGTGCCCATGCGTCTGGGCCAGGAATTCCACGCCTACGCGTCGGCTGTCAAGCGCGATATCGGACGCTTCGTTTTTGCGGAAAAGGCGCTGCACGTGCTGAATATGGGCGCAACGGCCATCGGCACGGCGATCGACGGCGACCCCTATTATCTGACCTACGTCTGCGACAATATTTCAAAAGTGGTCGACGGCGACTATTCCCAGTGCGAAGACCTGTTCGACGGCACCTCGAACCTCGACATTTACGTTGCGGTTTCCTCCACGCTGAAAACGGCCGCGCTGAATCTTTCCAAGATGTGCAACGACCTGCGTCTGCTCTCCAGCGGCCCCAAAACGGGCATCGCCGAAATCTCGCTTCCCGCGAAGCAGAACGGCTCCTCCATCATGCCGGGAAAGGTGAACCCCGTCATCCCCGAGGTGGTTTCTCAGGTCGCCTTCAGAATCATCGGCAGCGATATGACGGTGACGATGGCGGCTGAGGCGGGCCAGCTTGAGCTGAACGCGTTTGAACCGGTCATCTTCTACAGCCTGTTTGAGGGCATTCAGGCGCTGACGAACGCGATCGGAACGCTGATTGACAACTGCATTTCCGGGATCGTGGTGAACAAGGAGCGCTGCGACGAGCTGCTGCACCGAAGCGTGGGAATCGCCACCGCGCTGAAGCCCTATATCGGCTATAAAAAATCGGCGGAGATTGCCAAGGAATCGCTCAGAACGGGCGTTTCCGTCAAGGATATCGTCATCCGGGACGGCCTGATGAACGAAGCGCAGCTTTCCGAGGTGCTTGAACCCAAGAACATGACGGAGGTCAAAAAGCTGAAGAAGCAGTAAGCGGCGACGCCTTCGGAGCCTCCCTTGAAAAGCGGCGGCTTCGGCCGAAAACGCATTGACTTTCACGCTGCAATACTTTATACTATTCACAGCAATCAGAAACCATTTGCTGCAATAAATTCTGAAAAGGAGAAAGCATTATGTCAGCTCGTATCAAAGCATGGATTCTTGCCATCGTTCTGTTTTTCCTCAACATCCCTTACGGCATCGACGCGCCGACCCGTGCGTTCATTCAGTCGAGCTCGCTTGACCAGAACCCCGTGGTCTGCCGGCAGACGCAGTCCGGCGCCGAAGCCACCTTCACCCTGTCCATGAAGCAGGAATATCGCGCGATTCAGCCAAGCTATCAGTTTTCTGACTTCACAGTTGAACTGTTCGACAGCATGGACGACGTTGATCTGTCGCTTTCTGGCAAGCACTATGCGGACTTTCAGGTCATCGACAAGTGGGCCGAAGAACCGAGCCCTTACGGCGTTACCTGGTCCGTTGAGATCAAGGACGCAAACGACATCATCAAGGTTGGAGACGTCTTTACGCTTGTCGTGCATCTGAAGATCGCGTCCGGCGTTCCAGCGGGCACCTATCACCTTGCCGTGTCGCCCAACTATGCGCAGGAGTGTATCTATCCCAACGCGGTGGTTATTCAGTGAAATTGATGTTGCACAAGAAAAAGCAGCCGTATCGGCTGCTTTTTTTGTGTGCGGACTGTCGGCGGCTTTGCCTTGCTTGCTAAAAAGCACAACCTTCCTTGCCTTCCCCGAAGGCGGGGAAGGTGGCACGCGCCCACACGATTTGCGGTTTGGCGATTCTGTAACATGCGCGTGACGGAAGAGGTTTGAACGTTGCCGTGCCACACCATAGCGGTTCAGCCGGACGGTCTCTTCGTCGCTTTTACTCTGCCGCGGGGGCAACGGCGAAGTGGCCTCTCCCACCACGCGCCTGCGGCGCGCGGTCCCCCCTCCCCAAAAGGGGAGGGCAAGGGCGTTGTACGTTTGCCGTCAGGTTTGATTCTGTCTGCTCCCGCCTTGCCGCGAGGTCTTCATATCCCATTCCTGTTCTGAGCGCAAAAAAACAAGCATCCGGGAATCTGTAATCCCAGATGCTTGCTTGGTGCGGATGACGGGACTTGAACCCACACAGTATTGCTACCACTAGAACCTGAATCTAGCGCGTCTGCCAATTCCGCCACATCCGCGTGCATGAAGTATATTAGCATAAAAAAGAGGATTCGTCAAGAGGAAAACGAAAATTCTTTTTGAAAGAATGGAAAAATCTCCGCAACTGTGATATAATGGAAAAAACAAACCGCACGAGGGGTCCCTCATGCGGCAAAATGCTGGTGATCCATCGGAGATTCGAACTCCGGACACCTTGATTAAAAGTCAAGTGCTCTGCCGGCTGAGCTAATGGATCGCGTACAGCTTGAATATATTATCCCATTTCGCAAAAAAAGTCAAGGGGTTTCACAAAAAAAGATTGATTTTGAAGGAGCGGATCGCCATGACCCGGAATATTCGCTATATCAACGCCGCATTCGAGACGGTACGCGGGACAGTGACCGTCGAAAACGGGCGGATCGCCGCCCTTTCTGCGCCGTCGCCGGCGGCAGAAGGGGAGACGGAAGACCTGCTGTGCCTGCCCGGCCTGATTGATATCCATACCCACGGCGGCGCGGGCGCGGACGCCTGTGACAAAACACAGGAGAGTCTGCAGACCCTCTCGCGCTATTACGCGTCGCACGGGGTGACTTCGTGGTGCCCGACGACAATGACGCTGCCATACGATGACCTTTGTGCGGTCTTCGCCGCAATCGAAGAATGCAAAGGCAGCGAAGCGGGCGCGTATATCCAGGGCGTCAATATGGAAGGCCCCTATGTCTCCAAAGAAAAATGCGGCGCCCAGAACCCAGCGTATCTGCGCGCGGCGGATGCGGAAGAGGTACAGGCGCTGCACGCGATCTCGCCCATCCGTCTGCTCGATCTCGCGCCGGAAGTTGACGGCGCGCTTGCGATGCCGCGCGAAATTGATTCGTCCATCGTCTGCAGCGTTGCGCATACCAACGCGACCTTTGCGCAGACCGAAGCGGCGTTCCGCGCCGGTTTTTGCCATGTGACCCATCTGTTCAACGCGATGTCTCCGTTTACCCACCGCGCGCCCGGCGCGGTCGGCGCGGTGCTGGCGAACGACCGCGTAACAGCGGAACTGATCTGCGACGGGTTCCACCTTGCCCCGGAAACGGTGCGCCTCGCGTTCAAGCTTCTCGGCGCGAACCGCTGCGTCGCGGTGAGCGATTCGCTTTCGTGCGCGGGCTGCCCCGACGGAGACAGCTACGCTCTCGGCGGACAGCAGGTGATTGTCAAAGACGGCAAAGCCCTGCTTTCAAACGGAACGATCGCCGGCAGCACGACGAACCTCTTCGACGCGTTCAAAAACCTTCTTTCGTTTGGCGTACCCTTCGCGGACGCGCTTGCGGCGTGTACGATCAACCCGGCGCGTGTCATCGGCGCAGACCGGGACACCGGCAGCATCGCCGTTGGAAAACACGCCGACCTGATCTTCGTCGACGATAATCTCAATCTGCGCCATGTGATGGTGAAAGGTCGGATGCTCTTCTGAGCATCCGTCAGTCATATCAGAAAAGCCGCCCAAAGGCGGCTTTTACTGTGCACTGCGCACTGTGCACTGTGCACTCGCTTTACTTGCTCACGCGCGTGAACATATTGAGCATCCGGTCGATCGTCAGTCTGCCGGGCTTGTTGTCGGGGTAGATCACCGAGAATACGTGCGGGAGATCTTCTCCCTCGAACGTCGGGAACTCCATGAAATCCACGTCGACGCCCTTGCCCTCCAGCTCGTGCGCCAGACGGCGGGTCTGCTTGAGCGCCATGAAGTCGCCGCTGCTGGTGACAAGGAAGGTCGGGGGCATCTTGCCCGCGCGCAGCATGGCGCTGACGTTCATATACGGCGCGGTTGGCTTGCTCTTGTAGTCGTCGCCCCACATTTTGCGCGTATAGACGCCCATGTAGCCCTTGTCGTCCATGTAGGCGACGGGGGAGGTCAGCGCGAGCATCGTCAGCTTGAGATCGCAGTCCACCGTGTCAAAGACGCTGCGCAGCGCCTTGCTCGACAGCAGCGCCGCCGCGTACGCCGCGAGGAACCCGCCCGCGGAATCGCCCGTGAGCATGATCTTGTCGGGCTGCGCCGGGTAGTCGCCGAGGT
>JAEEUW010000080.1 GCA_016290665.1 Clostridiaceae bacterium
GCAGGTGCGGACGCCGTCGCCGCTTTCGCCGTATCCGAAGCCCGAGGCTTTCTTTCTCTTTTCTGCGGACTTTCTCTTTCTTTCGCCCGAAAGAAAGAGAAACCGCCGTCCAGGTTGAAGCTGACGGCTGCGGTTCAAGAGAAGGGGTGGTTGCTGCTGACGCAGCAAACCACGCAGGTTGAGTTGAAAGAGAAACCGCAGTCCGGGCTGAAACTGGCGTCAGCGGCGCGGGGAAAAGTCATCCGTCGCCGCCGCGGCAAAGCGGGCAACGTCCCCTTCGCGGGGAACCGTTTGCCACTGCGCCCCACGTTCCCCGTGTCCCTGTCCCCTGTCCCCTGTTCCCTGTCCCCTGTTCCCTGTCCCCTGTTCCCTGTCCCCTGCAAACTGAAAAAAGCGCCGCACCGGAACCCCCGGTACGGCGTTTTGCATTTGAAAGACTCAGAACTGATAATCCACGGCGCTGTAGGGCAGCGTGACAAAGCGAACGTAGTCGTCGCCGTGCAAATAGCAGAAGCGGATGCCGTCGTCCGAAAGGAACCAGGTGGAGTCATAGATGGCGCGGCCCACCTTTTCCATCTGCTCGGACGGAACCGCGTTCGTCTCGCTGTAGATGCGCGCCAGTTCATCCTGATAGCGGCTGAAATCCGTGCCGAACACGGCGTCCTTCTTGAGGATCTCCCCGGTCTGCACGTCCACGGTCACGCCGGAATAGGTCACCGCGGGGAACAGCGGCACCGGCGGGAGCTCGGCGAGCGTGCCGGTCTCTTCGGCTTCCTTCTGCGCCTTCTTGCGCGCCTTGGCGATCGCCTCGGGCGAATAGGACGCCACCTCGTCCAGAAGCGAGATGTGGCCGTTTCTGTCGTAGGTAACGGTGGAAATCACATAGGTATAAGCCGGCAGCAGCGCCGTGTCGTAGCCGCGCTTGAGATAGCGCTGATAGCTCTCTTCGGCTTCGGCGGCCTTTTGCTTATAGGACTTGATGATCTCGCCGTAGAGGGTGTTGATCGTGATCGCCGTGCGGTCGGTCACGTCGGTGAAATAGGGATAGTCGATCACATAGGTCGCGTATTCGGTTTTGTCGTCGGTCTTGGCGGTAATGACGCGCTGACGCATCTCATAGTCCAGCGTGCCGCCGTTCTGCGTTGCCGCCGGCATGCCGTCGTCGGTGAACAGCGGGTCGGCAGAGAGCGCAAGCAGATCCCATACGCTCGCTTCGCCCTCCTTCTGCAGCTTGACCAGACAATAGACCGGCGTGCCGTCCTGGGTCTCGCAGACCAGATAGTAGCTGCCGTCCTCGGTGCGCTTGGAAGCGTTCAGCGTCAGCGTGGCGTCGCGCTTTACGCCGGTTTCGGTCTCCAGCGCGGAAAAATAGTAGCAGCCGTCATAGAAATAGCAGTCGGCGCGGTTGGCGCAGCCGATCAGCTCCAGATCGAACTGCGAGGCGATGTTGGCAAGCTCCGAAAACGGAATCTTGTAATAACGCCAGCCGCCGCCCTCCAGCGCAAAGCGCCCGGCGGGGTCGGCCTTGTCGGTGATCGGATCGGGCGTGTGATAGAACGAGGCGTAAAGTCCGTTCGCGTTGCCCGGCTCCAGCAGATCGAGGAAGGCATAGTGGCCCAGCTCTTCAAAGTCGATCGTCTTGCCGTAGAAGGGCGCAAAATTGGAAAGGAATTCCAGACAGCCCTCTTTTTCCGTTTCGGGCAAAGCGGACAGCGCCACCGTTTTGACAGCGTCGTTGTCGGTCTTGAACACGTCGGTGAAGGCGTTGACCACCGTCAGCGCAAGAACGGCGACGGCGCACAGCACGCACAGCGCCTTGACCCAGGCCGCGCTGCTTTTTGCCTTGCGGCTTTCGCGCACCGGGTGCGGCGCGTGGACGGCCGGCGGCGTCTGCGGAGCCGGCGGCGCGGGCGTTTCTTCCTGGGCGGGAGTTTCCGGCTCTGCGGGAGCTTCCTCCGCGACAGGCGTTTCCGGCTCGGCGGGCACTTCCTCCGCAGCGGGAACTTCCGGCTCTGCGAGGGCTTCCTCCGCGGCTGGAACTTCCGGCTCTGCGGGGGCTTCCTTCGCGGCGGGAACGTCATCCGTTATGGGAGCATCGGTCGGCACAACCGGGACCTCGGGCGCAGCCGGGGCTTCGGCCGGCGCGGGCTGCTGCGGTTGGGCCGGCAAGGCCTTGCCGGGTACGGACGTGCCGCAGTGGGTGCAGAACGCGTCCTCGGGTCCGAGTCTGTTGCCGCATGATTTGCAAAACATGTCAACTCTCCTTTCTCAAACGAAATCCAGCACTTGCCGGATCTCTTCGATCTCGGCGACGGTCGCCTTGCCGAGACCTTTTCCTTTGAAATCGCCGTAGTTCATCCGGATCGCGGGCAGACCGGCGCCGAGCGCGCCGTCGATGTCGTTGACCGGATGGTCGCCCACAAAAAGGGCTTCTTCGTTTTTGACGCCCGCGCGGCGGCACGCTTCGTCAAAGATGCGCCGGTCGGGCTTATAGATGCCGATGTCGCCGGAGACCACCACCACGTCGAACAGGTCGCGGATCCCGGCGGTGTCGAGCTTGATGTTCTGCAGCGACGATACGCCGTTGGTCACGGCGCCCAACAGATAGCCGCGCCGCTTGAGCTCCCGCAGGGTTTCCACCGCGCCGGGCAGCATCACGACGTATTTGCCGAAATCATAGTTGAAGGAATCATAGAGCTCCTGCAGCGGCGGATGATCGTTCCACTGCCACAGGTCGATCAATTCGGGGAAATAGACCTCGCGGTCCTTGTAGCCGCCGTCGACCAGCGCTTCCATTTCGTCGAGCTTCCGGTCGCGCTCCGCCGGACCGATCGCGGGAAAATATTCGGTTAAAAACGCTTCGCAGTAGAGGCGATAGGCGCCCTTTCTGCTCTGCAGGGTATCGTCAAAATCAAAGAAGACTGCTTTCACCTGCAGCTTCCGGAGCCTGTTCATAGGCGTTCAACACTTCCTTCGCGGCCGCGGCGTCGGCAGTCACGGCCGCCCGCAGCGCGTCTAAATCTGGGAATTTTTGTTCCTGCCGCAAATAACGCAACAGCGTCACGCGGACCTGCCGGCCGTACAGATCGCCCGAAAAGCCGAGGATATGCGTTTCGCTGTGGAACGTCCCGGTGCCGATGGTCGGGCGCACGCCGATATTGGTGACCGCAGCATAGCACACGCCGTTTAAAACAACCTTAGAGGCATAGACCCCGGCGCAGGGCCGGACCATGGCGGGCAGGAAATACTGGTTGACGGTGGGAAATCCGAGCTGCTTGCCGCGCCGGTCGCCCGCGGCAACGGGCAGCCGATAGGAAAACGGCCGCAGCAGCATGGCGTTGGCGTCTTCGATTGCGCCCCGTTCCACCGCGGCGCGGATCCGCGTGGAGCTGATCAGTTCGCCGCGATAGACGGCGTCGGGCACCACGTGGAGCTGCAGCCGGAGGGCCGGACACAGACGCCGCAGCGTCTCTGCCGTGCCGGCGGCGTTTTTGCCGAACCGGTAGTTGGCGCCGCAGCAAAGCACGCGGGCGTGATAGGTTTCGCTCAGCAGCCGCACAAAGGCTGTCGGCGAAAGGTCTTTGGTTTGCCGGAACGAGAGGGTCAGCACCGTAAAGCCGGCTTCTTCCAGGAGGGCGCGTTTTTCTTCGCCCGTCATCAGAAGCGGCGGCGCTTCGCCTGTGAGCACCTGCTTCGGGTGCTCGTCAAACAGCAGCACGCCCGGCGTCAGTCCGGCATCGAGGGCGCACTCCTTCGCTTTTTGCAGCACCAGCGCGTGCCCGCGGTGCAGCCCGTCAAAATTGCCGAGCGCCAGCGCAAGCCCCGCTGTTCTGCCTGTTTCTTTTTGTTGCAAAAGTGTTCTCCTCATGAAGCGGCTCAGCCGGCCGCCTCTTTCGTCATGTTCTTTCTGACCCGCAGCACGCCCGTTTCCGTCTGCGCTTCGCCCACGCCCAGAAAGGCGCCGTCGGGCGCAAAGACGCAGTAAAGGCCGTCTTCGTTTGCGCCGCGCAGCCGGTCGAGGTTCAGCTCGCCACCGTTGGAAAAGCGCACGGCCTGCGCTTCGGTCACGGTCAGCGGCGAGAAGCCGAGCAGCGCCTGCGTCGGGCGCAGCACCGTCTGCAGGGCGTCCTGCGTTTTCAGCATTTCCAATTGTTCGAACGTCACGCTCTGCGCGGCGGAGCAGCCGTTGGCTTCGGTGCGCCGCAAAGCGGTCATCACCGCGCCGCAGCCGAGCGCTTTTCCGAGGTCGGCAACCAGCGAACGGACGTAGGTTCCGGCACTGCAGGCAACGTCGAGGGTATAGGTGTGCGCGGCTTCGTCCGCGGCGGCAAGCGTCAGTGACCGGATAGTCACCGGCCGCGCTTCGCGGGGAACGTCGATCCCCTGCCGCGCCAGCGTATAGAGCCGCACGCCGTCCTTTTGCAGCGCGGAATACATCGGCGGGACCTGCATGATCTCGCCGCGGAACCGGTCGAGCGCAGCCTCCACCTCCGCTTTGCCGCAGCGCACGGGCGAACGCGTCAGCACCGTGCCGGTCACGTCCAGCGTGTCGGTGGTTTCGCCCAGCCTCAGCGAGGCGCGATAGGCCTTGTCGTGGCACGGCAGCAGTTCGATGAACCTTGAAGCGCCGCCCAGCGCAACCACGAGCACCCCGGTCGCCATCGGGTCGAGCGTGCCGGTGTGGCCCGCTTTTTTTGCGCCGAACAGCCGGCGGCATTTTGCCGCGGCAACGAAGCTCGTCATGCCGGCGGGCTTGTCCAGAATCAAAAAGCCTGTCATACCGCGCCTCAATCCAGCAGCAGCCGCGCCGCTTGCAGCATCCGCTGCGCGGCGGCGTCTTTGTCGCCGTCAAACTGGCAGCCCGCGGCCCGCTTGTGGCCGCCGCCGCCGAACTGCGCGCAAAGCTGCGCCGCGTCCACGCCCTCGTGGGTGCGCACGGAAACCTTCCAGCTGCCGTCCGGCCGCTCCTTGAAGGTGATGCCGATCCGCACGCCCTCCACCTGACGCGAAAGCGCCACGATGGGGTCGATTTCCTCGTCGCGGCAGCCGGTTTCCTCCAGCATGGCGCGGGTGATGGTCAAAAGGCTGATGCGGCCGTTTTCAAACAGCTGCATGCCCTGCAGCACCTGCTGCTCCAGCTGCAGAAAGCCGGGCTTCTTGGTTTCGAACATCAGCACGTTGATGCCGGCCACGTCGGCGCCGCGGTCCAGCAGATCGGCGGCGATCCGGTGGGTCCGGGCCGTCACGTTGGAATAGCAGAAGCAGCCCGTATCGGTGGAAACACCGGCATACAGACGGTCGGCAATGTCCTTAGTGATGCGCGTGTTCATGGAAAGCAGCAGCAGATAGACGATCTCGCACGCGGAGGCGGAGTCGGGCTCCACATAGCTTTCCCTGGCAAACAGGCGCAGCATGCCGTGGTGGTCGATGGCAAGATCGACCCGGTCGCCGTAGCTTTCCTCCACCGCCTTGCCCAGCAGGGTGCGGTCGGCAACGTCAACGGAGATGATATAGCGCTCCGTGAAATCGTCCTCGGGCGGGATTTCCAGAAACGCATAGCGTTCCGGCACGCCGTCGGCGCAGAGCACCCGGGCCCGTTTGCCCCGCTGCCGCAGCGCCAGCGCCAGCGCGAACGCGCCGCCCAGCGTGTCGCCGTCGGGGTTCGCGTGGGTCAGAATCAGAACGTCTTCGGCGTCCATCAGCCGATGCATGGCCGTTTTAAAGTCAATCTTCATCGTCGGTTCCTCTGCCCTCTGCCGCGTCGAGCTTTTTGAACAGGGCCACGCCCTGTTCCACGGAGTCGTCGGCAATGAAGCGGATCTCGGGCGTTTTGCGCAGGTGCAGCCGGTGGCCCACCTCGCGGCGGATCAGTCCCGTGGCGGCCGTCAGGCCCTGCACCGCTTCTTTTGCGCCTTCGATCCCCTTGAGATCGCTGACGTAAACCTTGGCGAACGAGGCGTCCGAGCTGACCTCCACGCGCACGACGGTGAGCATGCGGTCTTTCACGCGCGGATCCTTGAGTTCGCGGATCAAAAGCGTAATCTCGCGGCGGATGTCTTCCGCGACTCTGTCATGTTTATAACTCGGCATATTCTATCAGTTCTTTCTTTTGATTTACATAAGTCAACAGTCAACAGTCGTCAGTCAACAGTTAAGATTTTTAATGGATACTTTGCATCAGAGAATGAAGCATTCTTCCGACCTCGTTACAAAGTAAAACGGCAGGCTCAATTTGTTCTTTTGTTAAGTAACCCAGGCGTTGTGCCAATAAAAGCTGGGTTTCCAACTCCGCTCTCGAACCTCTTGCAATGGAAAGAAAACGCAAAAACTCACGGGCAGTTTTTCTGCCTTGTCCCTCAGCAATATTGGAAGGAATAGATACGACTGCCCTTCGCATTTGACTTGCCAGTTCAAACTGTTCTTCCTTTGGCAGTCGCCTTACCAGATGGTAAACCAGCTCTGCTAAATCCATGGATTTTTGCCAAACAAGCAAATCCTTAAAATCAGCCGCCATTTTTCTCTCCCTTTGTTTCAAAAGACAACCGTCCCGTTTTTTCAACTGTTGACTGTTGACTGTCAACTGTTGACTGTCAACTTACAGAGATTGACGCCGTGCGTCAATCTCTGTACTCCTCCATCACGAAGGCTTCGAAGATGTCGCCTTCCTTGATGTCGTTGAACTTTGCAAGGCCGATGCCGCATTCAAAGCCGGAGGCGACTTCCTTCACGTCGTCCTTGAACCGGCGCAGCGAAGCGATTTCGTCTTCCGTGACCACGATGCCGTCGCGGACCACGCGGATCTGGGCGCTGCGGGTGACCTTGCCCTCCAGCACGTAGCTGCCGGCGATCTTGCCCGCGGAGGACAGGTTCATCACCGTGCGGACCTCCACCTTGCCCAGCGGGACTTCGCGGAACTTCGGCGCGAGCATGCCCTTCATGGCGGCTTCGATCTCTTCCATGCAGTCGTAGATCACGCGGTACATGCGCATCTCCACGCCGTCGCGTTCGGCGGCGGCCTGCGCGTTGGAATCGGGGCGCACGTTGAAGCCGACGATGATGGCGTTGGACACGCCGGCGAGCATGACGTCGGAATCGTTGATGGCGCCCACGCCGCCGTGGATGACCTTGACGCGGACCTCGTCGTTGGAAAGCTTTTCGAGGTTCTGGGTCACAGCCTCCACGGAGCCCTGAACGTCGGCCTTGACGACGATGTTCAGCTCCTTCATTTCGCCCTCCTTCAGCGAGGAGAACAGGTTGTCGAGCGTAACCTTATGCTGCGCGTTGAACTTGTCTTCCTTTTCCTTCTGCTTGCGCTGCTCCACCAGCTCGCGGGCCAGGCGCTCGTCGGAAACGGCGTCGAAGGAATCGCCGGCGTTCGGCGTTTCGGCAAGGCCCATGACCTCGGCGGGCACGGACGGGCCGGCGCTCTTCATGCGCTGGCCGCGCTCGTTGACCATCACGCGCACACGGCCCACGGCCGTGCCGGCCACGATGATGTCGCCGGGACGCAGGGTGCCGTTCTGCACCAGCAGCGTGGCGATGGGGCCGCGGCCCTTGTCGAGCCGGGCTTCGATCACGACGCCCTTGGCGGCGCGGTTCGGGTTGGCCTTCAGGTCGGCCATTTCGGCCACGAGCAGAATGGATTCCAGCAGCGAATCGATGCCCATCTGGGTCTTTGCGGAAACGGGCACGCAGATCGTGTCGCCGCCCCATTCCTCGGGCACGAGGCTGTATTCGGTCAGCTGCTGCTTGATCCGCTCGGGGTTCGCGCCCTCCTTGTCCATCTTGTTGATGGCTACGATGATCTGGACCCCCGCCGCCTTGGCGTGGTTGATCGCTTCAATCGTCTGCGGCATGATGCCGTCGTCGGCGGCAACGACCAGCACGGCGATGTCGGTGGCCATGGCGCCGCGGGCGCGCATGGAGGTGAAGGCCGCGTGGCCCGGCGTGTCGAGGAAGGTGATCATCTGGCCGCCGATCTCGACCCGGTATGCGCCGATATGCTGGGTGATGCCGCCCGCCTCGGTGGCGGTGACGGCGGTGTTGCGGATTGCGTCGAGGATGGAGGTCTTGCCGTGGTCCACGTGGCCCATGACGACCACGACCGGGTCGCGGCGCTGCAGGTCCTCTTCCTTGTCTTCGCTGTCGTCGATGATCTGCTCTTCAATGGTGACGACGACCTGCTTTTCCACCTTGGCGCCCAGCTCGGTGGCCACGATCTCAGCGGTGTCAAAGTCGATCACCTCGTTGACCGTTGCCATCACGCCGAGCGAGAACAGCTTTTTGATCACTTCGGCGGCCGTCATCTTGAGCATGGCGGCCAGCTCGCCCACGGTGATCTCGTCGGGCACCTTGATCGTAATCTGGTGCTTGGCGCGCTCGGCAGCAATGCGCTTGAGGCGTTCGGCCTCGGTTTCGCGCTTGGCGGAACGGCCGGCGCCGGGCTTGCGGTACTGCTTGCTCTTCTGGTTGAGCTTTTGCTTGCGCTGCGCATTGTCACTGTTCATGCGGTTCGCCGGCGCGATCTCTTCATAGCGCTCGTTGTACTTGTCGAGATCGACGTTGCTCTGGCGGGTATCCACACGCTTGGTCTCGCCCTTGGTGCGCGCCTGCATGGGCTTGTTCTTGTCTTTTTCCTTTTTCTTCGGCGGCTGGGGCGCGGGCTGCGGGGCAGCCTTCGGCGCGTCCGGCTTGCCGGACGCAGGCGCGGCCTTGCCGCTCACGGGGGCTGCCTTGCCGCTGACCGGAGCAGCCTTGCCGCTCACGGGCGCCGCCTTGCCGCTCACCGGCGCAGCTTTGCCGCTGACCGCGGCCGGCTTTTCGGCCTTGGTCTGCGCGGCGGGCGCGGCTTCTTCCGCCTTCGGGGCTTCCGCCTTTGCGGCCTGCTGTTCGGCCGCGGCGGCAAAGTATGCGTCGAACGACGCCACCTCGTTCGCCTGGGTGATGGAATCGAAGAGGAAGTCCAGCTCCGCATCCTCCAGCACGGTGGTGTGTTTGCGTTCGATATCGCTGTATTTCGCTAATAGTTCGAGAATCTTCTTACTGGTCGTGCCGAAGTCTTTTGCAACCTCATGCACCTTGTATTTGTCTCTCGGCATCGTATCATTCCTTTCCTGTATTCTGCATCTGCTGCAGCAAGCTCGTCAGCTTCGCCGCAAAGCCGGCATCGTCAACCGTGACGACGGCGGCCTTGCTTCCGATGGCGTGCGACAGCGCCGCCATGGAAAACGTCGCGGTGAAATATGGGATGGATTTATGCGCATAGGAACAGTTGTGCCGCATCTCGCGCTGCAGCCGCGCCGACGCGTCGGCACAGCACAGGCAAAGACACGCTTTGTTTTTGACAATCGCTTCCACGGCGGCGTCATGGCCCGGCGAAAGCCGCCCGGCCCGGCGCGCCAGCCCCAGCAGCGACAGCGCTTGTTGTTCAGGCACCGGCTTCCATCTCCCGTTCCATTCTGTCATAGACCTCGTCCGGAATTCTGCATTCGAGCGCGCGCTCCAGCCGTCTGGCTTTGCGCGCCTTCTGCAGGCAGTCGGCGTTCCGGCACACATAGGCGCCGCGGCCAGCCTTCTTGCCCGTCAGATCAAGCGAGATCTCATAGGCTTCCGGGTCGTCTGAAAGCTTTGTCTTCACAACGCGCACAAGATCTTTTTTGTCAAACATTTCGTTGCAGCCCATGCATTTGCGCTGCGGTTGTTTTCTGGTGCGCATGGCAGGCTCCTTACTGCTGGCCCGCCTGCACGGCGGACAGCGCCTTGATGTCGATCTTCCAGCCGGTCAGCTTGGCGGCAAGACGGACGTTCTGGCCCTTGTTGCCGATGGCAAGCGAAAGCTGGTTGTCGGGCACGATCACGCGGCAGGCGCGCGCGCCTTCGCTGTCGGGCTCCACCGCGAGCACCTGCGCCGGCGCGAGCGCGGCGGAGATGTAGGCGCCGGGATCCTCGCTGAACGGCACGATGTCGATCTTTTCGCCGCAGAGGATATCGATGACGTCGTTGACGCGCTGGCCGCGGGGGCCGATGCACGCGCCGACGGGATCGACGTTCTCATCCTTCGATTTCACGGCGATCTTGGTGCGGGAGCCCGCTTCACGCGAGACGGAAACGATTTCGACCACGCCGTCGTAGATTTCGGGCACCTGCATTTCAAACAGACGCTTGACAAAGCCGGGATGGCGGCGCGAGATATTGGCGTAGCCGATGCCGCCGTTTTCGGTGATGGAGGCCACGTAGACCTTGATCAGCTGGCCGGGACGGAAGTTGTCGTTGGGCAGCTGGTCGGCCCGCGGGAAGAACGCCGTGGCGTGGCCGATCTCAATCGTGCAGTCGAGCGTTTCGGGGTTGACATCCTTGACCGTGGCGGTCAGGGCTTCCTGATTGTGGCTCTGGAATTCCTGCGAGGCGCGCTCGCGTTCGGCTTCGCGGATGCCCTGGCGGATGACGCTCTTGGCGGTCTGCGCCACGATACGGCCGAACTTCATCGGGTCGAGGTTGTATTCCAGCTCGTCGCCGACCTTCGCGTTTTTGAAGCCGTGCGCTTTGGCCTGCTCCACGGTCCATTCCGCGGCGGGCTCTTCAATCTCCTCTTCTTCCATCACGGGGATGCGCACGTAGACGCGCATGGACTGCTCCGACGGGTCGATCTCGCACACCACGTTTTCGCGGTTGCCGAACTGGTTGCGGGTGGCGGAAATGATCGCGGCCTGAATCTTTTCAAACATATAGTCGGCCGGAATCCCCTTTTCTTCCACGAGCTGCTGCAGCGCGTCGAAGAACTCCTTGTTGATAAATTCTTTGCTCATTTTCCGAATCAATCCTTTCTGTATCGCGTGCGGTGTCAGTCGGAGAAGCCTTCAAAGTCATCAAGCTTCACCCACGACACCTCTTTTTTTGCAAAGCTCAGGCCCGCGCCGCTTTCAAGACGCAGGGTGATCTGTCCGTCCGCATAATCTTCGAGCGTGCCGGCAAAGTCGCGTGCGCCGTCCACGGGCCGAATCGTGCGCACCTTGACCGGGGCGCCGAGATAAGCCGCAAAGTGTTCGTCGCGCGTCAGCTCGCGTTCCACGCCGGGAGAGCTGACCTCCAGACAGTAGGCCTGCTCGATCGGATCCGCCTCATCCAGCGGGCCGTTGATCGCGTGGGTCAGATCGACGCAGTCGTCAATCGACACGCCGCCGGTCTTGTCGATGAAGATCCGCAGATACC
>JAEEUW010000081.1 GCA_016290665.1 Clostridiaceae bacterium
CGGCGCGGGTCTATCCGGTCGGCCGGCTGGACCGCGACTCGGAGGGCCTGCTTCTGTTTACGAACGACGGCGCATTTGCCAACGCGATGACGCACCCTTCGAAGCATGTGTCGAAGACCTACCGCGTGACCGTGCGTCCGTCTGTTACGCAGGATCAGCTGACCGCCCTGACGCAGGGGGTCATCATTGACGACGGCGTGACCGCTCCGGCGGAGGTTCGTGTGGTCACGCGCGAAGATAACCGCGTCGTGCTTGAAATCGTGCTCTATGAAGGCCGCAACCGCCAGATCCGCAAGATGTGCGAAGCGCTCGGCCTTGAGGTTGCAAGGCTCCGCCGCACGGCGGTCGGCTCTGTGAAGCTCGGCATGCTCAAGCAGGGCGACTGGCGGGATCTGACGGAGGACGAGGTGCGAAAGCTCGGGCTTGCCGCCGGCATGGACCGCGAAAAGAAAACAAGGAACCGGTGATGGCATGATCTTTTTTGAACCCGCCGAGCTGCAAACGCCCGGCTGTACCGTCCGTTTCACGGCAAAGGACGGCGAAAACGCGCTCGGCAGCTGCGATCTGCTGCTGCATGACGGCGTTGCCGATCTCGTTGCGCTGGAACTCGCCGCACCCGATTTTTCCGTTGCGGAAGGGCTGCTGCGTTCGGCGCTCAACTATGCGGCGAACCGCGGCCTTTATCTTGCCGTTTTTTCCTTAGCGAACGCCGACGACGTGCGGGCGCTGCTGCCGTTTGAGCAAAAGGACGGCGTCTGGTGTGGCGACATTCCGACGCTGCTTGCCGGTTCTTGCGGAAAGAATTGACAAATCGGCCCAAAACGTTTATAATGTTTGGAAGATATCTTTGACCCGGAGGGGACTGCAATGATCAGAAGTATGACAGGCTTCGGCCGCGCGCAGGAGATCATTGACGGGATGAGCATCAGCGTGGAGCTGAAAAGCGTCAATCACCGTTATTTTGAATTCAGCGCGCGCACACCGCGGACCTATGGCTTCCTTGACGAAAAGCTGAAGCATTTCTTTCAGGATTCCATTTCGCGCGGCAAGACCGAGTGCTATGTTTCGATTGAGACGCTCGAGCTGCAGGACTGCACCGTCGAGATCAACCATTCCCTAGCCTCCGGCTATATGCAGGCGTTCACGGAGCTCAGCGAGCGCTACGGCCTGGAAAACGACATGACGGTTTCGTCGTTCGCCCGTTATTACGACATCTTTTCCATCCGCAAGGAGGAAGCCGACGAAGAACGCGTCTGGAACGCCGTGCGTCAGGTGGCGCAGAAGGCGCTGGATTCGTTCCTCGCCATGCGCGAAACCGAGGGCGAAAAGCTCAAGGCGGATATCCTTTCCCGCTGCGACCTGATTCTGGAGCACGTGGCCTATATTGAGGCGCGGTCTCCGCAGACGGTGGCGGAATACAACGAAAAGCTGCTGGAACGCATGAAAACCGTGCTGGAGGACGTCCACGTGGACGAGCAGCGGCTTTTGACCGAGGCGGCAATCTACGCGGACAAAATCGCCGTCGCGGAGGAAACCGTCCGCCTGCGCAGCCACGTGGATCAGATGCGCGCGTTCATGCAGTCTCAGCAGGCCATCGGCCGCAAGATGGACTTCCTCGTACAGGAGTTCAACCGGGAAGCGAACACCATCGGCTCCAAGGCGCAGGACGTTTCCATTGCCAAACACGTCATCGAGATCAAGGCGGAGATCGAAAAGATCCGCGAACAAGTGCAGAATGTGGAATAACGCGGAGGCTTTTCAATGAAACTTGTCAATATCGGCTTCGGCAACGTGATCAACGCCTCGCGGATTGTGGCGATTGTCAGCCCCGATTCCGCGCCGGTCAAGCGCCTGATTCAGGAGAGCAGAGACCGCGGCATGCTGATCAACGCGGCGCAGGGGAGGCGTACCCGCGCCGTCATCATCATGGACAGCGACCACGTCATTCTGTCCTATCTGCAGTCTGAAACCGTTGCGGCCCGTCTGGGCGCGGAAACGGTTGGCATTTGGGAGGATGAGGACGATGCGTAACGAAGGCTTGCTGATCGTGCTGTCCGGTCCCTCCGGCAGCGGAAAAGACACCATCATCTCCCGGGTGCTCGATGCGCTCGGCGACGAAGGCTTCCTTTCGGTCTCCATGACCACGCGGCCGCGGCGCGGCACCGAGGTGGACGGCGTGGATTATTACTTTGTGACGCCGGAGCAGTTCCGCGAGAACGTGGAAAACGACCTGATGCTGGAATACGCCCAGTACGGCGCCAATTTTTACGGCACGCCCGTCGGCCCGGTGCGTCATCTGCTGGCGCAGGGCAAAACGGTCATTCTGAACATTGAGGTTCAGGGCGGCAAGAACGTGCGCCGTCTGATTCCCGAAGCGATTGAAATCTTCGTGGCGCCGCCGTCGCTTCAGGAGCTGGAACGCCGCTTGATCAAGCGCGGCACCGAAACGCGCGACGCAATCGACCGCCGGCTGCTGATCGCGCAGGCGGAGCTGCAGTGCGCGGCAGACTATGACTACATTGTCATCAACGATGTGCTGGAGGACGCGGTGGACGATGTGCTCGCTATCATCCGCGCATCCAGATTAAAATCGGAATTATCCATTTCCAGAATAAGAGAGGTAATGAACCATGTTGAATCCTGATCTGAGAGATTTGCTCAAAAACAACGTCAGCCGCTATTCGCTGGTGTCGGCCGTTGCAAAGCGCGCCCGTTATATTGCTGAGGATCCCGAGCTGCGTGAAAAATGCGGCACGGAAAAGCCGGTGACCTACGCGCTGAACGAATTCTTTGCCGGCGATCTGAAGATCCGCGAGCCGGAAGAGATCCGCGATATCTGAGAAGACTTTCAATAGGTAAGGTGTGAAATGATATGGAACAGAGCCTGGCCCTTGTAGCGGTGGAGCATGTTGCATATCATTTTGACATTTTATACGGCTATTCGGTTCCCGAAAGCCTGCGCGGCAGCGTGCGCCCCGGCGTGCGCGTGTCCGTGCCGTTCGGCAGCGGAAAAAGCACGAAGCGGCAGGGCGTCGTCTTTGCCATGGATCGGCCCGAAGACGGGAAAAAGTATAAGCCGGTTGCCGACGTGCTGGATCGCTCGCCGCTGTTTTCCGATGAAATGCTGGCGCTGGCCCGCTTTCTGAAGGACCGCACGTTCTGCACCTATTTCGAAGCGGCGCGCGTGCAGCTGCCGACCGGGTTTCATCTCAAAACCATCGTTACCTATCTGGCGCTGAACAGCGAAAAGCGTCACCGTCTTTCCGAAGAGGAAACGACGGTCTATCAGTTTCTGCTTTCCCGCGCGCAGTTCATGCAGAAAAAGGACGTTCTGTCCGCCTGCGGTCTGCCGTCCGACAGCGACGTGCTGGAACGGCTTGCGTCCAAGGGCCTGCTGCAGCGAAATTATGAATCCGGCAAAACGCTCGGCAACATCTCCGTGCGCACGGCGCAGCTGCGCGACACAATGGTCAGCGCCGACGATCTGCCGGCCGATCTGACCGAAAAGCAGCGCCGCGTGGCCGAGGTCTTGCTTGACATCGGATCCGTCAGCGTCAAGGAGCTGTGTTATTTTACCGGCGTTTCCGCTGCGGTTGTTGCGAATCTTGCAAAGCGCGGCGTGCTCGAGCTGTTCGACGCTGAGCTTTACCGCACTCCGAAGCCGCTGCTGCTGAGCGACAAGGCCGCACGCGGCATTACCCTGACCGAAGGGCAGCAAACAGCGTTCGACGGTCTGCTGGCGCAATACAGGAACGGCGGCGGGATCTCGCTGCTGTACGGCATTACCGGCAGCGGCAAAACGTCGGTGTTCCTGCGGCTGATTGACGAGGTGCTGCGCGACGGGCGGCAGGTGATCGTCATGGTCCCCGAAATTGCGCTGACGCCGCAGATGATGGCGATTTTCAAGGGCAGATACGGCGACAGGGTCGCCATCTTCCATTCCGCGCTTTCCGCCGGCGAGCGGAAGGACGAATACCGCCGCGTGCAGGACGGCCTTGTGCAGATTGCGGTCGGCACGCGCTCCGCGGTCTTTGCGCCGTTTGACAATCTCGGCCTCATCGTCATGGACGAAGAGCAGGAGCACACCTATAAATCCGAATCCGCCCCGCGCTATCACGCGCGCGACGTTGCGAGGTGGCGCGCACGAAGGCACCGCGCCATGCTGCTTCTGTCGTCTGCCACGCCGAGTCTGGAAAGCTACGCGCTGGCCAAAAGCGGCGCGTATCATCTGGAAACGCTGACCGAACGCTACGGCGACGCCGTTTTGCCCGACGTGACGGTGATCGATATGAAGCGCGACCGTGCGCGCGGCAACCGCCACACGATCTCGCTGGAGCTGTGCAGTCTGCTGCAGGAGAATCTGGACAACGGCCGGCAGTCGATTCTTTTGATGAACCGGCGCGGGTATAATACCTTTGTGGCCTGCGACGGCTGCGGCGACGTGATTACCTGTCCGTCGTGTTCCATCTCCATGACCTATCACGCCGCGAACGGGCGTCTGATGTGTCATTATTGCGGCTATTCGCAGCCGTTCACCACCCTTTGCTCCCATTGCGGCAAGCACAAGCTGCGCTATGCCGGCACGGGAACGCAGAAGATTGAAGAAGAGCTGCAGACGCTGTTCCCTTCGGCGCGCGTTCTGCGCATGGATACCGATTCCACCGTGACGCGGCAGGCCTTTGAAAAAAGCATGTTGGCCTTCGGCAACGGGGAATACGACATTCTGCTCGGCACGCAGATGGTGGCGAAGGGCCTTGACTTTGAAAACGTGACGCTGGTCGGCGTTCTGAATGCCGATCTGTCGCTGCATAACGACGATTTCCGCAGCGAGGAACGTACCTTCGATCTGCTGACGCAGGTGGTCGGCCGCGCAGGACGCGGCAGCCGGAAGGGCCGCGCCGTCATTCAGACGCTGAACCCCGAAAACGGCGTGATCCGCCTTTCGCAGGCGCAGGATTACGACGCGTTCTTTCAAAGCGAAATCACGATCCGCAAGCATATGATCTATCCGCCGTACTGCGACATCTGCACGCTCAACTGCATCAGTGAAGACGAAAACAAGGCGCTGCAATGCGCCCGTCTGCTGCTGGATGAGCTGCGGCTGACCGCGCGGACGGATTATCCCCAGCTGCATCTGATCGTCCTGCCCGTGATGCCGCCGCGCATCGCGCGCATGAACAATAAATACCGCTACCGCATCATTATCAAATGCAAGAATACCAAACCGTTCCGCGAAATGATCGCCGCGCTTCTGTGCCGCTTTCAGGCGCTGCCGCAGTTCCGCGACGTGACGATTGCGGCGGATATCAACCCCGAAACTTTAATCTGAAATAACGGAGCGTCAATACAATGGCTATCAGAATCATTCGAACGGAAGAAGACCCGATCCTGCGCAAGACGAGCCGCCCTGTCACGAAATTTGACGACAGGCTCGGCCAGATCCTCGATGATATGAAGGAGACGATGGAAAAGGCCAACGGCGTCGGCCTCGCCGCCGTGCAGGTCGGTCTGCTGCGCCGCATCGTCGTGGTCGACGTCGGCGACGGCAGCGGCGTGCTCGAGCTTATCAATCCCGAAATCGTGGAGGCCGACGGCGAACAGGAAGGGCAGGAGGGCTGCTTGTCTCTGCCCGACAAATGGGCCATCGTCAAGCGTCCCGAGCACGTCCGCGTGCGCGCGCAGACACGCACCGGCGCGTGGCGGATGTTTGAGGGAGAAGGACTCAAGGCGCGGGCGTTTTGTCATGAACTCGACCATCTGGACGGACACCTGTTTATCGACCGGATGGAAAAGATGCTGACGGAGGAGGAAGTCCGTCGTCTGCAAAACGAACGGGTCAACGGGAAGGAGACGGACGCATGAGAATCGCGTTTATGGGAACGCCGGATTTTTCGGTTCCGTGTCTGCGTGCGCTTGCGGCATCGAAGCATGAAGTCGTCGGCGTGTTCTGTCAGCCCGACAAGCCGGTCGGCCGCAAGCAGATTCTGACGCCGCCGCCCGTGAAAGAAGAAGCGCTAATACACGGCTATCGCGTGTTTCAGCCGACCACGCTGAAAAACGGCGCCGGCGTTGCGCTTTTGCGCGAGATCGAACCCGACCTCGTGATCGTGGTCGCATACGGCAAGATTTTGCCGCCCGATTTTCTCTCGTTCCCGAAATACGGCTGCGTTAACGTGCACGCATCGCTGCTGCCGCGCTACCGCGGAGCTTCGCCGATCCATCGGGCGGTTCTGAACGGCGACATGGAGACCGGCGTCACCACGATGCAGCTTGATGAAGGCATGGACACCGGCGACATTCTGCTGGTCAAAAAGGTGCCGATCGGCCCGGACGAGACCACGGAGGATCTGTTTGACGTGCTTTCCGCCGTCGGCGCAGAGGCGATGATGGAAACCATCGGTCAGATCGAAGCGGGAACGCTGCATCCGGTTGCGCAGGATCACGACAGAGCGACCGCGGTCGGACTTTTGACCAAAGAGCTCGGCGAGGTCGACTGGACAAAACCGATGCAGACTATCCACAATCAGGTCCGCGGTCTTTACAGCTGGCCCGGCGCATATACGTTTCTGGGCGGCAGCGTGCTCAAGCTGCACCGGACGGCGCGCACGGCGGTCGGAACGTCAAAAGCGCCCGGCACCGTCGTGAAGGCCAGAGGGCAATTGCTTGTCGCCTGCGGCGACGGGCTTTGTCTGGAATTGAAGGAAGTGCAGCTTTCCGGCAAAAAGAGAATGGACGCCGCCGCTTTTCTCAACGGCAACCAGATTGCGGAAGGCGACGTTCTGGGTTCATAAAGGGAGGTTCCGCTATGGTATGGTATGATTATTATTATTTCATTCTTGTCGTGCCCGCGCTTATCATTTCGCTGATTGCGCAGGCAAAGGTCAAATCCACCTACGCCAAAATGTCCCGCGTGCTCTGCAGCCGCGGGCTGACCGGCGCGCAGGCAGCCGAAAACGTGCTGCGTTATTACGGCATCACCGACGTGCGCATCGAACAGGTCGCCGGTTCTCTGACCGACCACTATGATCCGCGCAGCAACGTGATCCGTCTGTCCGAGGGCGTCTATCATGCCAATTCCGTCGCCGCGGTCGGCATCGCCTGCCACGAAGCGGGCCACGCCGCGCAGCACGCGGAAAACTACAAGCCGATCGCCGTGCGTAACGCGGTGCTCCCGGTTGCCAACATCGGGTCGGCGTCCGGCCTCTGGATCGCGCTGCTCGGTCTTGCCATGAACGTCAGAATCATGATTCTGATCGGCATCATTCTGTATGCGTTTGTTGCCGTTTTCCAGCTTGTCACGCTTCCCGTTGAATTCAACGCCAGCAGCCGTGCGCTGAAGGTGATTGAAGAAACGAATATGCTGCAGGGCGAAGAGTTCCAAGGCGCAAAGAAAGTGCTTTCCGCTGCCGCCATGACCTACGTTGCCGCCCTGCTTGTTTCCATCATGTCGCTGCTGCGCGTTCTGCTGCGCGCAAAAGGCGGCGGCAGAAGACGCTGACGATGGCGCCCGATGCAAGAGAGGCCGCATTCCGCCTGCTGTTAAAGCAGCAAAAAAACGGCGGCTACGCGAACCTCCTGCTGGAAAACAGTGCGGTTATGGAGCCCTTTGACGCGCGTGACCGCGGATTCATTGTTTCCATGGTCTACGGCGTGATCGAACGGATGCTGACGCTCGATTATCAACTGTCGCTGTATCTGCAAAAGCCGCTGAAAAAGCTGCAGCCGGAGGCGCTTTGCCTGCTGCGGCTCGGCGCGTATCAGATTTTGTTTTCAAACAGCATTCCGGACAGCGCTGCTGTCAACGAGACGGTTCGGCTGGCACATGGCAAATGCCGTTATGCCGCCGGTCTGATCAACGCCGTACTGCGCAGGATTTCGCAAAACGGGCTGCGGCTGCCGCCGGACGACGGCTCGCCGGACGCTTTGTCTGTGCGGTATTCCTGCCCGGCCTGGCTGATCGGCCGCTGGATTGAGGATTACGGCGCCGAAAACACGGTCGGCATTCTGGAAAGCTCGCTGCAGCCGACGCCGCTGACGATCCGGGTCAACACCGTAAAAACAACGCTCGGCGACCTGCGCGCGCAGCTGGAAGCGCTTGGCGTCCTGTGCGAAACGACGGACGTTCCCGACGCGCTGCGTCTGCGGGAGCTTCCGTGTCCCGTCTCGCAGCTTGCGCCGTTTCGCGACGGCCTGTTTCACGTGCAGGACAAGGCGAGTATGCTTTGCGCGGCCGCGCTTGCGGCAAAGCCCGGACAGCTTGTCTATGACCTTTGCGCCGCGCCCGGCGGCAAGAGTTTCACGATCGCCGAGCTGATGCGGAACGAAGGGCAAGTCCATGCGTTCGATCTGCACGAAAAACGCGTCGGCCTGATTGCGCAGGGCGCTTCCAGGCTGTCGCTTTCCTGCATCCGCGCCGAAGCGGCCGACGCGCTCGTGTTTGACGATTCCAGACCGAAGGCGAACCGCGTGCTTTGCGACGTGCCTTGCTCCGGGCTCGGAATTCTCAGGCAGAAGCCCGAAGTCAAATATAAGGACCCCGCCGCGCTCGAGGATCTGCCCGCGCTTCAGCTGGCCATTCTGCAAAACGGCGCGCGCTATCTGATGGACGACGGCCGCCTTGTCTATTCCACCTGTGCGCTTGACAAACGCGAAAACGAGGCGGTGTGCGAGGCTTTTCTGAAAAGCTGTCCTTCGTTTGAGGCAGTGCCGCCGCTGCCCGATCTGAGCAGTGACGTGTTTTGCACGCTCATGCCGCACGTGATGGACTGCGACGGATTCTTTATTGCTGCATTTCGTAAAAGGGGACTGTCATGACCGATCTGCTTTCTCTTTCTTTTTCCGAGCTGGAAGCGCTGATGCCCGAGCTGGGCGAAAAGCGCTTTGTTGCTTCGCAGCTTTTCGGCTGGCTCCACAGGCAGCGCGTTTGTGACTTTGAGGCGATGACCAATCTTTCCAGACTGCTTCGTGAAAAGCTGAAAAATAATTACGTTATTTCCGGCTGCACTATTGCAAAAAAACTGGTTTCAGTGTATGATAATACAGTTAAGTATTTGTTCAGCCTGCAGGACGGAGAACAGATCGAATCCGTCGTCATGAAATATAAATACGGCTATACGATCTGCGTATCCAGTCAGGTCGGCTGCAAGATGGGCTGTACGTTCTGCGCCTCCGGCATCGCCGGCTTCGTGCGCAATCTATTGCCCGGCGAGATATTGTCTCAGGTCTATACGGCTTCCCGCGATCTCGGAATCCGTATCTCGCACGTTGTCATGATGGGCGTCGGCGAGCCGATGGATAACCTCGACAACGTGCTGCGGTTTCTTTCGCTGATTACGGATGAAAAGGGCTACAACCTCAGCATGCGCAACATCTCGCTTTCCACCTGCGGCGTTGTGCCCGGCATCTATCGCCTGATGGAGGAAAACCTGCAGCTGACGCTTTCCATTTCACTGCACGCGCCGAACGACGAAATCCGTTCCCGCACCATGCCCGTGAACCGGCGTTGGCCGATGCACGAGCTGCTGCAGGCCTGCAGGGCATATACCGAGCATACCGGAAGACGTATCTCGTTTGAATACGCCCTGATCGCCGGGGTCAATGATTCCGACCGGGACGCAAAAGAACTGGCTTCCCGGCTGCGCGGCATGCTCTGCCACGTGAATCTGATTCCGGTCAACAGCGTGAAAGAGCGCGACTACGTCCGTTCGTCGCCCGCGCGCGTGCAAAGCTTTCAGCACACGCTGGAGCTGTGCCATATCAACGCAACAGTCCGCCGGACGCTCGGCAGCGATATCAACGCCAGCTGCGGGCAGCTGCGGCGCGGCGAAGGACCCGGCACGGACAACAGCCAATCTTAAGATGATTCAATAGCAACCCTATGAAAGAGGTGACTGCATGAAGACGCTTGGAAATTCGGATATCGGCAGGATCCGCCAGAACAACGAAGACGCTTTTCGCTTTGGATGCTTTGACGACGGCGTGACCTGGGCCGTCGTATGCGACGGCATGGGCGGCGCCGCCGGCGGTCAGATCGCAAGCTCCATTGCCGCCGATATGGTCGGAAAAAAGATTGAAAAATGCTATAACAAATCCATGACGGAAGGCTCCATCGAGAATATGCTGCTCTCCGCCATTACGACCGCCAACGTCACGGTGTACGACCGCGCAATCGCGGACGATTTCCTCAGCGGCATGGGCACGACGCTCGTTGCCGCCGTGATCAAGAATTCAGTCGCCTCCATCGCGCACGTCGGCGATTCGCGCGCCTATCTCATTCATGACGGGACGCTGCGGCTTTTGACCAAGGACCATTCCCTCGTGCAGGAGATGCTCGACAACGGGCAGATCACGCAGGAGGAATTCGAGCATCATCCGGTCAAGAACATCATCACGCGGGCGCTCGGGGTCGCCGAGCAGATCGAAATCGAATTCGATACGGCGGAACTTGTCAAAGGCGACGTGCTGTTCCTTTGCACCGACGGTCTGAGCGGAACCGTCAGCAGCGACGAGATGCTGCAGATCTATCGGGAGTATTCCTTTGACCAGTTTACATCTAAGCTGATTGAACGCGCCAACAGCGCGGGCGGAAAAGACAACATCACGGTCGTTGCCGTGCAGGCATAAAGGAGAGGAAACGCATGGAAAATTATGTTGGCAAACGTCTGGACGGACGTTATGAGATCATTGAGATCATCGGCGTCGGCGGTATGGCCGTTGTTTATAAAGCGTTTGATAATATCGATAACCGCATCGTTGCGGTCAAGATTCTCAAGGACGAATATCTGACGAACGAGGAGTTCCGCCGCAGATTCAAGAACGAATCCAAGGCAATCGCCGTTTTGTCGCATCCGAACATCGTGAAGGTGTATGACGTCAGCTACGGCGACCGTCTGCAGTATATCGTGATGGAATACGTGGAAGGCATTACGCTGAAGGAGTATATCGAGCAGCAGGGTGTGATCGACACGCGCGAAGCGGTCTATTTCGTCACGCAGATTCTGCGCGCGCTGCAGCACGCCCACGACAAGGGTATCGTGCACCGCGACATCAAGCCGCAGAATATCATGCTGATCTCCGACGGCACGATCAAGGTGACGGATTTCGGCATTGCTCGCTTTTCACGCAGCGAGACGAAGACCATGACCGAAACGGCCATCGGCTCGGT
>JAEEUW010000154.1 GCA_016290665.1 Clostridiaceae bacterium
CGGCAGCGTCGTGCTGGAGAAGATCAAGACCAGCGGCAAGGTCGGTTACGGCTTCGACGCCTACAAGGAGACCTATTGCGACATGATCTCCGCCGGCATCGTTGACCCCGCGAAGGTCACCCGCTGCGCGCTGGAGAACGCCGCGTCCGTGTCCTCCATGGTGCTCACCACCGAGGCATTGGTCGCCGATAAGCCCGAACCCCCCGCACCCGCGGCTCCCGCCGGCATGGGCGACATGGGCGGCATGTACTAAGCCGCGCCGCCTGCAAATAAGCTGCGTCCCCGTATCGCCTTCCCATAAAACGCAGAGCCTCCCGGGTCGGTCATGCCGTCCGGTGCAGAAGGCTTTGCGTCCGGGAAATCAATTAACAAGGTCTCCGAACCGCACTCCGGTTCGGAGACCTTTCTTCTTGCCGCTCCGCTGCGGCAGGGCAAAGCATTCCGTCGCTGTGGCAAATTTTGTCTTGACATGCAAAAAATATGCTTTTATAATCGTCCAGAAAAGCGGCTTTGATGCAGCGCAGGATGCTTTGAAGGCAATTATAATGGTATTCGATGCAAATCAAACGCACGATCCAGTTCTTTGATACGGCCTTCACGGTGATCCGTCACTGTGGTGGCTGTGTTTTTTTGTCAGGAGGAACGGACAGATGCAAAAGCAGGGAGCAAAGAAGCAGACGGTGAAAATGCTCATCGCCATGGCTGCCGCCGTGGTTTGCGGCGTCGGCGTGATCACGCTGCGCGAATCGCTGCTCGCAGCGGGCAACACCCAGGCGTGGAACGCGATCAACAATCTTCTGTTTGCGGACATCTCCGCGGCGGGCAACGAAAAGGCCGTTGGCCTGTTCTATCTGATCGGGCAGCTTTTCGTGAAGGTGCTGCAGTTGGTGATCGTACCGATGGTGTTTACGAGTATCGTGCTGGCTATGCTTCGGATCTCCGATTCGAGGAAGCTCGGCCGGATCTCGTCAAAGACCATCGGTTTATTTTTGCTTACCACGGTGAGTTCCATCGCCCTTGCGGCGATCGTCGGCACCGCCGCCTACAACCTCGGCGTGTTCCGCAGCACCGCGCTTGATATGGCGGTCAGCGAGGGCGCCACCGGAAGCAACCCCCTGATGATCATTTTGAACGCGGTGCCCAACAACTTCGTTTCCGCGCTGTCCAATAACGGCGGCGTGCTCGCCATCGTCGTCACGGCGGTGGTGGTCGGCCTGGCGGCCAACGCGCTCGGAGAAAAGGTGACGGTCCTGCCGAAGCTCTGCGAGGAGATCAGCGAGATCATCAACAAGGTCCTCGGCTTCGTCGTCGACCGCTTCGGCCCGGCGGCGATCTTCTGCCTGATCACGCGCACCTGCGCGGCCTACGGCGTGTCGCATCTGCGGCCCGCTATCGCCTACATGCTGCTGACCGTTGCGCTGCTGCTGTTCGTCCTGTTCTTCGGCTACGCCCTTGTCGTAAAGCTGACCACCGGCCTCAACCCGCTGCCCTTCGTGAAAAAGATCGGCAAGGTTGCGCTGTTCGGCTTTTCCACCTCGTCCAGCGCCGCGACGCTGCCTCTGAACCTCAGGACCGCCACCGAAGAGCTGGGCGTGCGGGAGGAGATCGCCTCCTTCGTGCTTCCGCTCGGCATGACCGTCAACATGGACGGCACCGCCATCATGCAGGTCATCGCGACGATCTTCATCGCGGGCTGCGCCGGCTATTCGCTGAATCTCCCCACGCTGATCCTCATCGGCGTGCTGGCAATTATCGCCTCCGTCGGCACACCGGCGGCCCCGGGCGCCGGCGCGGTGATCCTGTTCACGATCCTCTCCGGCGTGGGCTTCAACAACGAGCTCACCCTGATGGCTTACAGCCTGATCCTTGCGATCAACCGCCCCATCGAGATGCTGGTGACCGCGCTGAACGTCGTCGGCGACAGCGCCTGCGCAATGGCGGTGGCCAAGAGCGAAAACGCACTCGACGAGACCATTTACCGCTCTTGACGCAAACGCGGCCGATCCGCTTCGCGCCGCAGGCCCGGCCGGGATCGCGCCCTGTGCGACTTCAAAAACGGCATAGAATCCCTAGGCAGCCGGTACGGTCGTACCGGCTGCCTTTTTTCGCGCAGGACCGCGTATCGGATCGCCAGCATTCGCGGCAAAATTCAACCCCCTGGGGGGCTTG
>JAEEUW010000155.1 GCA_016290665.1 Clostridiaceae bacterium
AACTGGTCGGCCTGCTTCACGCTTTTGATGATTCAGGACGCCGGAAAGGACAACGATGCCACCTTCCCCGCTTGTGTCTGAGACACAGCCGTCTGTGCGCCTGTTTGCAAGACCCGACAAAAAGCAGATTGCCGTCTTTCTCAAGAACGGCGGCGACACGCCCTTCCGCGGCACGGTACGTTATTTCGTGGAGCGCACGGACGGCGTGACCCACGGCGATCTTTGCGACGAAGTGCACGTACCCGCGCAAAGCGAAACGCAGCTGATCTTTTTCGACCGGCGCGAGATCCGCGAAAAGCGCGCGCTGCTGCGCATGCTTCTTTCGGATGAAGCCGGGAACGAAATCTGCCGCGCCTTTTGGCAAAGCGAAAAAATGCGGCCGCGGCATCTTCATGACCCGAAGCTGAACGTCACGCCGTTTTTGCGCGCAGGCAAGGTCTGTGTTTCGGTGCGGGCCGCCTGTTTTGCGCCGGACATCGTGTTGCGCTGCGGCGAGTATGCGTTTTCGGAAAACAACTTCACCCTGTTTGCGGGCGAAGAAAAAACCGTGGAGCTGCTGGGCGCAAAGGCAGACCTCACGGAAGCGGTCACGGCAAAAAGCGCGTTTGACCGCAGATAAAAAGCAAAAAACAACGGCTTCGACCCGTCAAAAGGTCGAAGCCGTTGTTGGTTTTGTTCGATGGATTAAAATCCGCCCAGCAGGGACAGGAAGTCCATCAGCTCTTTCAGATCGCCCGCACCGCTCGGCTCCGTGAACAGGTCGTCGCTGACGTTGGTGCTGAAGTTGCTGATCTTCATCTCCGAGGTGCCGTACTGATCCTTGATTTCCAGAATCTGCAGCTCGTTGTTGATCGTGTAGAACTTGAGCTGCTGCTTGCTCGACGTTACGGTTTCCACCTCATAGGTCTTGCCGTCGCGGGTCTCGCTGGACATCGTGATCGTGCTGCCATCGTCTAAGGTCAGACCGGCGAACATGTCGCTCATGTTGAGCATGCTGCTCATGTCGCCGAGCTCACCGCCCTCTTCGATCATGGACGTTGCGTCAAACCAGGCCGTCAGTGCGAGCTTGATATAGAACTTCTTGCCGTTGTTCAGAATGCGGAATTCCATGGGAATCTTTGCCGATTCCGACATCGCCATTGTCGCCGAGAAGTTGATGTTGCCGTTCTTGAACGCCATGTTGACCGGCTGTTCACCCGTGCCGTCCATGTCCTGCATCATCGTCATGCGGAAGGTACCGGAGCGGAAGGCCGCGCTGTAGTATTCGGCGTTATAGACAATTACCTTGACCGTATCGGACCAGGGACCGTAGCTGTAGGTGCTGCCCGATTTCACGAACGCGCGCACCGCGAGCTGCAGCTCCTTGTGCCGCTCCAGCTTGTCAAGCTTGGCGCTGGCGGCGGTCACTTCGGTCAGCTTCTTATACTCGGTGCCGTTCAGCGTTGCGACCTCATAGCCGGCGGCGCCGGTCACGGCCGTCCAGCTCAGGTTGATGACCGCGTCGGTCTTCTGGGCCTTCAGACCCGTCACTTTCGCAAGGTCGGTCGGGTCGGCGGGCTTGGTTTCCTCAAGCGTCACCTTCACCGGGTCGGAATACGCGCCGTAGGTCTTTTTGCCCGCGCCGTCCATCACATAGGCGCGCACGGCGAACTGATAGGTCTTGCCGGCTTCGAGCCTGGTGAGCCGCGCGTCGGTGCCGACCACGGCGGATTTCAGCACATAATCGTTCAGCGTGTCGTCAAACTGCGCCAGCTCATAGCCTGTTGCGCCCGTTACCAGGTTCCAGCTGAACGAAACGCTCGTGTCGTTGACCGTCGCTTTGAGACCCGTCGCCTTCGCCACCGTCACGGCCGGCGTCGTCGGCTCGGTGGGCGTCGTCGGATTGGTCGGCTCGGTGGGCGTCGTCGGTTCCGTCGGGGTGGTCGGCTCGGTCGGCGTCTGGGCGGTCGTCGGCTCCTCCGGGGTCAGCGCCAGCGTTTTGGCTTTGATCACCTTGGAATAAAGGCCGTAATATTTCTTGTCGGTCTTTGTATAGGCGCGCACCGAGAAGCGATAGAGGGTGTCCGGTTCCAGCCCGCGCACCGCCAGCGCCGTCTTTTTGGTCGCCTTGATCTTGGTGTAGGTGCCG
>JAEEUW010000009.1 GCA_016290665.1 Clostridiaceae bacterium
TACCCCCTCAATCCCTCAATCCCTCAATCCCTCAATCCCTCCTCAAAGAAGGTGTCAACTTTGAACGTTCTCATGCTCGGCGACGTGGTGTCGCAGATCGGCTGCGACTTTCTGCGCAAAAAGCTGCCTGCCTATAAACGCTTTGCCGGCGTTGATCTGTGCGTCTGCAACGCGGAAAACAGCGCAAAGGGCAACGGCGTCACGCCCCAGTCGGCGGAGTTTCTGCTTTCGAGCGGCGTCGACTGCCTGACGACCGGCAACCACGCCTTCCGCCGCCGCGAATGCTACGACTTCTTTGACGAAAACCCGTTCATCGTGCGGCCCTGCAACTACCCCGCGGGCGCGCCCGGCCGGGGCGTCTGCGTCATCGATCTGGGCCGCGTGCGCGTGGGCGTGGTGAACCTGATGGGCACCATGTTTCTGGAGCCGCTGGGGAACCCCTTCGACGCCGCGGAAGAGGCGCTGCGGGCGCTTTCCGACTGCCGCGTGGTACTGGTGGATTTTCACGCCGAGGCCACGAGCGAAAAAAAGGCCATGGGCTTCTTCCTCGACGGACGCGTGTCCGCCGTCTGCGGCACGCACACCCACGTGCAGACCAGCGACGAGACCGTGCTGCCCGGCGGCACGGGCTATATCACCGACCTCGGCATGTGCGGCGCCGTTGACAGCGTGCTCGGCGTGCAGAAGGAGATCGTGATCGAAAAGTTCCGCACGGCTCTGCCCGCCCGCTTCGACACCGCGGAAGCCGGCCCCTGCGCGCTGGAGGGCTGCCTGTTCGACATTGACGAAACAACCGGCCGCTGCCGTTCGGCGCAGCGCCTGCGACTGACCTGAAGGAGAACGCCATGAAACGATTGCTTTCGCTGCTGCTTTGTCTGGTCTTGCTTTGCGGCCTTGCCGCCTGCGGCAAACAGCCGGAGGACGACCCGACCGCGCCGACCGAAACGACCGACGAAACGACCGAGCCGGTTTCGGCCGACAAGGCCGCCCGGCGCATGATCACGCTGCCCTATACGGCGGCGGACGCGCTGAACCCGTTCCAGACCAAAAGCACGATGAACCGCGATATCGACACGCTGCTGTATGATTCTCTGGTGCGGCTGGATGAAAACTTTGCCCCGGTGCCGTCGCTGGCGGCGGACGTGACGCAGAACGGTCTGACGATTACCGTCACGCTGCGCGAGGACGTGCGCTTCACCTCGGGCGAGCTGCTGCACCCGCGCGACGTGGTCTATTCGTTCCAGTGCGCCAAGGAGAGCCCCTGCTTTGAAGCGCGGCTGCAGACCTTCTTTTCCTGCAGTCAGGAGGGCGAAACCGCCGTGGTCTTCACGCTGCTTGAAGAGAACGCGCGGGCCGCAAGCTGTCTGGACTTCCCGGTGGTGCGCTTCGGCACGGGCGACCGGGAGCTGCCGGTCGGCTGCGGACGCTACCGCCCCGTGCGGCGCAGCGGCGACCTTTATCTGAAGGCCAACGAGGAAAGCAGCGCCATGGAGGAAATGGAGCTGCAGACCATCAAGCTCCTTGATATCAGCACGCGCGAAAACGAGCTGCAGCTTTTGCAGATCGGCGAGCTGAGCGCCTTTTACGTGGACGGCGCGGCGCCGACTCAAAAGATCTTTGCCAACGAACAGGCCGTCCCGCTGCTCAACTTTGTCTATCTGGGACTCAACAGCGGCCGCGAGCACCTGAGCGACCCCGCGTTCCGCCGCGCGCTGGCCTTTGCCATCGACAAGCCGACCATCTGCGCCGCCGCCTATGACGCGCACGCCTCGGCCGCCGATCTGCCGTTCCACCCGCTCTGGGAGGAATCGCCGGAGGAAACGGTCGGCTATGACCCGCTGGCGGCGCCGCGGGCGTTCGACCTGCTGGGCTATACGCTTTCCTCCTCGGCCAAGCGCGCCAAGGGCGGCCAGAGCGTCAAGCTGGAGCTGGTCTGCAACAGCGAAAACCCGATGCGCCTCAGCTGCGCCAAGCTGATCGCCGACCAGCTGCGCGACTGCGGCTTCACGGTCAACCTGTCGGTGCTCGATTACGACAGCTATCTGATCCGGCTGGAATCCGGCCTATGGGACCTGTATGTGGGCGAAGTGAAGCTGACCGCCGACATGGATCTGTCGCTGTTCTTCGGCGCGGAGGGCAAGGCCGGCTACGGACTCGACCCGGCTTCGGCCGCCGCCCAGACGTTCTTTTCGTGGCGCGCGGGCGCCGTGGACACCTCCACCTTTGCGCAGGTCTTTTTGCAGGATCAGCCGCTGGTGCCGCTGTGCTTCCGCAGCGGACGGCTCTATTGCGCCAAGGAGCTGCAGATCGAGGGCGACGTGAACGAAAACGACCTGTATGCCAATCTCTACGCCTGGTCCTATATCGAATCATAAACGGCAATCGGCCGTCGGAAGGGAGGAACGCCGGATGCGCACGCGCGACATGAACGCGCAGTATATCAAGGGCGTGGGCGAAAAACGCGCCCGGCTTCTTGCAAAGCTCGGCATCGAAACGGTCTGGGACGCGGTGCACTATTATCCGCGGGCCTATCTGGACTTTTCGGTCTGCACACCCATCGCGCGGCTGCAGCCGGGCGAAACGGCCTGTGTGCGCGCCGTGGTGGGCTGCCCGGTTTCGTCCGCCAGGATCCGCCAGGGCATGACGATCTACAAGACCGTGGTGACCGACGGCAGCGACGTGATGCACCTGACGGTCTTCAACAACAAATATTTGGCCGACCGCCTGCAGGAGGGCGAAACCTTCCTGTTTTACGGCAAGGTGACGCGGGCGTTCGGCGCCTTTGAAATGAGCAATCCCCTGGTGGAGCCCGACGGCGCGCAGGCCTTTCTGCCGGTCTATCCGCTGACCGCGGGGCTGACGGGCCGCCAGCTTTCGGCCATTATCCAGAACGCGCTGACCCTTTGGGCCAGAGAGGAAACGGGCGATCTGATCCCCGCCGATATCCGGCACGATTACCGGCTTTCGCACGCGCTCTACGCGCTCAAAAACATCCACGCGCCGGAAAGCATGCATGACATGGAGACGGCAAAACGCCGCCTGATCTTTGAAGAGCTGTTCGTGCTGCAGTGCGGCATGGCGCTTTTGAACCGCAAAAACCGGCTGAAAACGCAGATCCGGGTCAACCCCGACGGGCTGGACGCGTTTTTGCAGTCGCTGCCCTTCACCCCGACGAACGCCCAGCGCCGCGCGATCGGCGACTGTATGCGCGACCTTTCTTCGGGCGAAGCGATGAACCGGCTGGTGCAGGGCGACGTCGGCTCGGGCAAGACCGCCGTGGCCGCGGCGGCGCTCTGGGTCACCGCCCAAAGCGGCTTTCAGGGCGCGATGATGGCGCCCACCGAAATACTGGCCAGACAGCACGCGCAGACGCTGCAGGAGCTCTTCGGCGAAGCGCTGCAGGTGACGCTGCTGACCGGCGGACTCACCGCCAGACAAAAGCGGATTGCCAAGCAGCACATTGCCGACGGCACGGCGCAGGTCGTGGTCGGCACGCACGCGCTGCTGACCGAGGACGTGACGTTCCGGCGGCTCGGCCTTGTGGTCACCGACGAGCAGCACCGCTTCGGCGTGCGCCAGCGCAGCCTGCTCGGCGAAAAGGGCGACGCGCCCCACGTGCTGGTCATGTCGGCCACGCCGATTCCGCGCACGCTGTCGCTGATCATCTACGGCGATCTGGACGTGTCGGTGATCGACGAGCTGCCCGCCGGGCGGCAGAAAATCGCCACCTATGCCGTGGACGGCAGCTACCGCGAACGGATCTATGCCTTTGTGAAAAAAGAACTCGACGCCGGTCATCAGGCCTATCTGGTCTGCCCCGCCGTGGAGGAGGGGGAGACCGAGATTGCCGCCGCCGTGACCCAGGCGAAGGCGCTTTCCGAGCAGGTGTTCTCCGCCTATCGCGTGGGCCTGCTGCACGGCAAGATGAAGCCGAAGGAAAAGCAGAAGATCATGGCGGACTTTGCCGCGGGCGACATTCAGCTGCTCGTGGCCACCACGGTGATCGAGGTGGGCGTCGACGTGCCCAACGCCACGCTGATGGTGGTGGAAAACGCCGAACGCTTCGGCCTTTCGCAGCTGCACCAGCTGCGCGGGCGCGTGGGGCGCGGCAGGGCGAAGTCCTATTGCGTGCTGCTGAGCGACGCCGGGGGCGACAGCGCAAAGCAGCGGCTGGAGGCGCTTTGCAAAACCAACGACGGCTTTGCCGTGGCGGACGCCGACCTGCGTCTGCGCGGCCCGGGCGATTTCTTCGGCGCGCGGCAGCACGGTCTGCCCCAGCTGCATATCGCCGACCTTTTGCAGGATATGGATACCCTGCGCGAAGCGAAGGAGGCGTCGCAGCGCGTGATCGCGGACGACCCGCTGCTGCAAAAAGAACAAAACGGCGACCTCAAAGACGCCATCGCGCGCCTGTTCCGCCAGACCGGCGCGGCGTCGCTGAACTGATCCTATCTATAAAGAAAGCGAGAGTCTCTATGAAAAAGATCGCATCCTTTACCATTGACCATACGATTCTGCCGAAAGGGCTCTATACCTCGCGGGTCGACGGCGACTGCGTGACCTACGACATCCGCACGCGCCTGCCGAACCGGGAGCCGGTGATGGAGACCGGCGCGATCCACACGATCGAGCACCTGTTCGCCACCTTTGCGCGCAACAGCGCCTTTTCCGACAGCGTGGTCTATTTCGGCCCCATGGGCTGCCGCACGGGCTTTTATTTCATCGTGCGCGACGCCGTGACGCCGCAGCAGGCGATCGATCTCGTGCGCGACGCGCTGGCGTTCTGCGCCGCCTTCGAGGGCGACGTGCCCGGCGTGAGCGCAAGGGAATGCGGCAACTGGCGCGACCATGATCTTGCCGGCGCGAAAAAAGAAGCCGCCGCCATGTGCGCCGTGCTGAAAGACTGGACGCCGGCCGACCTCGCGTACCCGACAAAATGACGCCGCAGGAAATGACGCGCCGCACCCGCGCGGCCGAACGGGCGCAGGCGCTGCTGTTCTCGTCGGAGCGTCCGTTCTCGGCGCATCTGACCAAGTGGGAGGATCCGCTCCTGCCGGACAAATACGACCACAACTGCTTTTTCTGCAACGGTCAGCCGGAAAAAGAGGAGTTTGCCGCAGCTTTGGCGTATCAGCGGGACCGCGGTGCGCCGTTTTTGAAACTGGAAAGCGACGCGCCGCTGCAAAACAGCTTCGGGTTGGAAGAAAGCGTCACGCTGACCATGACGCTGCGTTCCGCCTGCGACGGCTGGCGGCAAAACCCGCGCGTCACGTTCGGCACGCCGACGCTTCCGGAAGCGGAGGCGCTGGAGGTCAGACACTACGGTCCCGTCTACGGCGAAGACTTCACGCGCTGCAACCTCCGGCGGCTGTTCGGCGCGCTGACCTACCACGGCGCGTATCTCGACGGCAGGCTCGCCGGCATGTGCTATACGTTTGAACACGAGGGCTGTGTTTGTCTCGACGGCCTTCTGACGGATGAAACCTGCCGCGGGCAGGGCGTTGCCACAACGCTGCTGCGCCGTCTGGCAAAGCAAAACGAAGGCAAGCTGCTCTTTTTGCACGCCGACGCGGACGACACGCCGCGGCGGATGTATGAGAAGCTGGGCTTTTGCGAAACGGACAAGCTGTATGAATACCTCTGCACCGAGCTCGGTGCGCTGACAGTCTGAATCTCTGAAGGGAGGGACCCCGATGGCAAACGAACGCTACGCCGCCTTTGACGGCCGGGAGGCGGCTCTTGTGCTGCAGCCCGCCGATACGGGCGCGGTCGTGGTGGCGCACGCGCAGCGGAGGTCTCCCTTCTTTTACGTGGAGCGGCTCGGCGACCGGGTCGTTTCGGCCGTGCTTTGGGCTGCGTCGCTCGTGTGGCGCTACGGCTTTGCCGGCGCTGTCGTTTGCCTCAAGGCCGTGCGCTATCTGCTGCGGCGGCTGGGCGCTTCGGTCAAAGGCGACCTGCGGGCGCTCTCTGCCGACGCCGGAGGCATCCGCCGCGACCTTCTGATGCTGCGTGCCGGGGCGAAGCTCAACGAACAAAACCGCGGCAAGGCCCTGCGCCGCGCCTGCCGCACCTATTTTCGCCGCTCTTTCCGCGAACGCAGGCGGTTCTGGCAGGGCATCCGCAACGCCGCGCTGCCGCTTCTCAGTGCGGTTGTGCTGGCGGTGCTCGGCGCGCGTCTGCACACCACGACTCCCGCGCTGGAGGTGCGGCTGGGGAACGACGTGGTCGGCTATGCCGCCGACGAACGGGCGGCCCGCCGGGCCATGGACGAGCTGCGGGAGATTCTGCCTCAGAACCGGGGCGCACCGGCCGCCGTGCTGGGCGGCAGCCCGACCTACCGGGTCAGGCGGGTGCCGCTGTCGGCTCTTTCCGGCAGCGCCAGACTCTGCGAAGCGCTGCTTGCGCGGGCAAAAGCGCCGCTGGTTCACGCCTGCGGCATCTTCATCGACGGCAGCTTTCTCTGCGCGGTGCGCAACGAGAGTGACGCCGTGGCGGCCTTTGCCGGTCTGATCGCCCCCGTGCGCGAAAAAGCCGCCAAAGGGCGGACGGTCGCCTTTGTAGAAGAAATCACCTATGTGCAGGGGCTCTATCCCGACGACCCCGAAACGCTCTGGGATCCGGTGGAGCTCAAGCGCGTGCTGCGCGCGCCGAAGAGCGAGGCGCGGCATTATACCGTCCGCGCCGGCGACACGGTGAAAAAGATCTGCAAAAAAGAAAAGATCGACGAAGCGACCCTGCGCGCGCTGAACCCCGGCATGAACGCGCAGGCGCTGACCGCCGGGCAAACGCTGCTGACGGCGGCGCAGACCGATCACGTGCATATCAAGGAGCTGGAATACTACACCTACGGCGGCGTCGTACCGTTTGAAACGGTTCGCCGCGAAAGCGAAACCCTGCGTGCGGGCACCACGAAGCTGGTGCAGCAGGGCGAAAACGGCCGCAAGCTGACCACCGCGGTAATCACGTATCTGGACGGCAGGCAGATCGGCACGGCCGTCGTGTCGGTGCAGCAGACCAAGGCGCCGGTGCAGCAGATTCTGCTGGTCGGCACCGGCTCGCCCTACGGGAGCCTCGGCGACGCGGACGGCGGATCCGCCCGCACCGGCTGGCTCTGGCCGGCGGTGGGCGCCTACGCCACCTCCTCCGGCTTCGGTTACCGCAGCAGGCGCATCTCGGGCCACAGCTTCCACGGCGGCGTGGACATCGTGAAGCCCGGCGGCCATTCCACCGGCGCGCCGGTGATTGCGGCGGCGGCCGGCCGGGTGGTGGAAGCCCACAACGGCTACCGCGGCTACGGCCACACGGTGGTGATCGACCACGGAAACGGCCTTTCCACCCGCTACGCCCACATGCAGCCCGGCTCCATTACCGTGCGGGTGGGACAGCAGGTCTCGCAGGGGCAGCAGCTCGGCCGCATCGGCTCCACGGGCAACGTGACCGGCCCGCATCTGCATTTTGAGGTGATGAAAAACGGCGTCAAGGTCAATCCGATGCACTATATCGGATAGGCCCCGGCCGCGCGCGCCGAAGGAACCGGCGGCTTCCGCGGGGCTGCCGCGCTCATCTTGCACAAAAAGGCGAAGCGGCGCGCACGCAATCTGAGAAAAACGCCGAAAAACCGAAAAATCGGCCAAAGGGCTTGATTCCTGCAAAAATCTGAGTATAATCCTCAGTTGGATTCAATCATGAAAGAGAGGCATTGCCATGTCTAAAGTATTCGGCCACAGAGGCTGCAGCGGGACTTATCCCGAAAACACCATGCTCTCGTTTCGCAAGGCGGTGGAAGCCGGCGTGGACGGCATGGAGTTCGACCTGCACCTGACAAAGGACAACCGCATGGTCATCATTCACGACGAGACGATCGACCGCACCTCGAACGGCAGCGGCACCGTGCGCGACATGACGCTCGAAGAGCTGCGGCAGTATGACTTTTCGGCCTCGTTTGCCGGCAAATACGGTTTTTGCCCCATCCCGACGCTGGAGGAATACTTCGACCTGGTCAAGGATCTGCCGCTGGTCACCAACATTGAGCTGAAGACCGGCGTGTGGGAATACCCGGGCATCGAGCAGGCCGCGATCGACATGATCCGCGCCTATCATCTGGAGGACCGCATCATCTTTTCGTCGTTCAACCACACCACGGTAGAGCGCTGCAAACAGCTGGCGCCCGACATCAAGTGCGGCTTCCTGACCGAAAACTGGCCCTGGGGCTACGGCGCCTACACTGCCGCCCACGGCATCGAGTGCTGCCATCCGCCGCTGCGCATGCTGACCGAAAAGACGGTGCAGGAGATGCACGGCGCCGGCTGCGAGATCAACACCTGGACGGTCAACACCGAAGAGGACGCCAGGCAGCTTGCCGCCTGGGGCGTGGACGCGCTGATCGGCAACTATCCCGAAAAGATGATTGAATGGCTGAAATGAAAAAAGCGCCCTTGGGGTGTACGCCGCAAGGAAGCGTCGGTTTTTGAAGACAAAAATGCCCAAATGCTGCGCCTCAAGCCTTGAAAACCGGCAGGTTTCCTGCGGCTTTCGGCTTTGCCTTATGGAACATTTTTGTTCTTCAAAAACTGCTTTGCACCCGATCAGCGAACTATTTTTCGTGAGAACAATGCACAAAATCCGCGCAAGGCTGACGCCTTGGGCGGATTTTTAAAGCAGTTATCGCGGAAAAGAGTCGCTGAGCGGGCGGCTCTTCCTTGCGGAGTACACCCCTTCGGGGGCGCTTTTTTCGTGCGCAGTGCGCAGGGACGCGGGGAACGGCGGCACTGGCTCGGTTTGTGCCAAAAGAGGAACGGTGCAGCGAACGAAAGCGTTGGGAATGAAAAGAAACCTATGGTTTATGTCGCGTAGGGGTCGCCCTGCGTGGCGGCCCGGGAACGATCCCAATACAAATCATTTGCGGTTTGTTGACATGGCTTGTCGCGGTGCTTTGCAATTAACGTTTGGTTACGGCAAGGCTGCACGGGTCGCCACGCAGGGCGACCCCTACGCGACAAAAGCCGAACCTGTCTCCAGACCCGAAACGTGGTTTGACCGTTACAAGGGTGCGGTTTTCCGAAGGGTGCATGTGTGTTTCCTTAAAAGATTAAAAGAAGAGATGAACAGTTTGTCGAGAGCGACGGAGAGCACGACTCCGACTCACAACAAGACAACTCATCTCTTCAGCTGCAATATACAGCAAAACGCATGGAAAGTCAAGCAGGTTGAAAAACAAACGAAAAAGAAACGACAATCCGACCTGCGCATTGTGCACTGTGAACTGACGCTTTTGCGTCAGTTCACCACATTCGTCGGGGCGCCGCACAAAAAGGCCTCCACGTTGCCACGGAAGATCTGCATCAGCCGGGTGCGCGCTTCAAAGCTGGCCCAGGCGATGTGCGGCGTGATGATGCAGTTTTCGCAGCCGAGCAGGGGGTTGTCCGCTTTCGGCGGCTCGGTGGAAAGCACGTCCACGCCCGCGCCGGCAATTTCGCCTTCCTTCAGCGCCGCGGCCAGCGCCGCCTCGTCGATCACGGGGCCGCGCGACGTGTTGATGAGAAAGGCGGTCTTTTTCATTTTGGCAAGAAAGTCCGCGTTCACAAGGCCGGTCGTTTCCGGCGTCAGCGGACAGTGGAGCGAAACGACGTCGCTTTCCCGCAGCAGGGTGTCGAGATCGGTGAACGTCACGCTGCCGAAGCCGTCGTAGAAGCGGGTGCGGGGCGACACGGCCAGCGTCCGCATGCCCATCGCGTTGGCAATCTGCGCCACGGCCTTGCCGATCCTGCCGAAGCCGATGATGCCGAAGGTTTTGCCGTGCAGCTCGCGCAGGGGCGTCTTCCAATAGCAGAAATGTCTGGAGCGCGTCCAGTCGCCGGCCTTGACGCTGTCGTTGTGGAGCCCGACGTGGGTCGTCAGCTCCAGCAGCAGGGCGAACACCAGCTGGGCCACGCCGTCGGTGGAATAAGCCGGGATATTGCAAAGCGGGATGCCGCGTGCGCGCGCGGCCTTGCCGTCCACCACGTTGAACCCCGTGGCCAGCACGAGGATGCATTTGAGATCGGGCAGCGCGTTGATGACTGCGGCGGGCAGCACGGTTTTGTTGGTAACCAGAATATCCGCGCCGCGGCTGCGCGCCTGCGTCAGCTCGGGCGGGGTGTAGTCGTAGACCTCGTAATCGTCCACCAGACTGCCCAGCCAGTCCCACGAAAGATCGCCCGGGTTTTCGGCGTAGCCGTCCAGAATCACAAGTTTCATCCGTCTCATCCTTTCGGTCTTTTTTTCTTATTATAGCACAGGTTTTGAAATTTGCCAAACTTTTGGCGAGGAAAAAAAATCTGTGAAAACATTTTGAAATTTTAAGAAAAACCGTTGACCGATTGCAGGGTTCATAGTAGAATAATACTATGTATCATTGTCTGTAAACGGGAGGGTGGCGTTTGACCGGAAAAAGAAGCCGAAGCAGCGTTATGAATTTTGCCGCGTTCATCTGCTTCCTGCTCTCGCTTACGATGATCATCATTCTGCGGCTCTCGCAAATGCCCAGCGCGCTGGAGTGGTACGGGAAATATACCGACGCGCTGACCTCGTTTGAACAGTGGATTCAGCAAAACGGCGCCACCTGGTATTCCGTGCTGATTATTCTTGCCAACTTCATGCTCAAGGCCGTCATTCCGTGGTTCCCGATCTCGTGCATCTGCGTGGCCTGCGGCGTGTTGTTTCCCGCCTGGCTTTCCATTCCGATCAACGCTTTGGGCGCGGCGCTGCTGTTCACCATCAAATACTTCTGGGGCAGGCGCTACGGCGGCGGCAACGCCGAAAAGCTGCTTGCAAAAAACGAAAAGGCCGTGCAGCTGGTGGAACGCAGCCAGCTCGGCTCGGCCGTGGTGCTGTTCTTCCTGCGGCTGTTTCCCTGCATCCCGATCAATTCGGTCAGCCAGCTGTACGGCACCAGCGACATGGGCTACTGGAAATACCTGATCGTGTCGGTGCTCGGCTTTTCCTATAAGCTCTTCTCCTATACGATCATCGGCCGCAACGTTTATGATCCGATGTCGGCGAGCTTTCTGGTGCCGTTCATTTTGCTGTTTTTGTTCTCCGGGCTGGTGCTGCTGGCGCTCAACGGCGTCATCAGCCTTTCCAAGGGGGAACTCGGCCAGAGCTGAGGGCCGCCGCCCCGGCGGCCGCAGAGATAGATTTCATCAAAAAGGACGAAAGGTTGATGCTCCATGTCTGACTATCAACAGCTGAAAACGCTGATCGCCGCCCGAGGGCTCGACGAGGCGTTTTCCCGCGTGTATATACCCGCGCAGTTTGAAACCCAGTATCAGCGGTTCGACGGCGTGCTGGAAGAATTCCGCGCCCGGTTTGACGCCGCAGGCGAACGCGACGTCCGGCTGTTTTCGGCGCCCGGCCGCTCCGAAGTGGGCGGCAACCACACCGACCACAACCACGGCAAGGTGCTTGCCGCGTCCATCAGCCTGGACGTTGTGGCGGCGGCCGCCAAAAACAACGAGGGCGTGGTGCGGATCAAATCCGCCGGCTATCCGATGGACGCCGTTTCCTGCTGCGACCTTGCGGTGCGCGATTCCGACGCCGGCCGCAGCCGTTCGCTGGTGCGCGGCATGCTGGACCGGTTCGTACAGCTGGGCTACAAAATCGGCGGCTTCGACGCCGCCACGGCCTCGCAGGTGCTTTCGGGCTCGGGCCTGTCGTCTTCAGCGGCGTTCGAGGTGCTGATCGGCACGCTGATCAACGAGCTCTATAACGACGGCAAGGTGTCGCCGGTGGAGATTGCCAAGATCGCCCAATACGCCGAAAACGTCCATTTCAAAAAGCCCTGCGGCCTGCTGGACCAGATGGCCTGCTCGGTCGGCGGCTTCGTTGCCATCGACTTTGCCGATCCGGCGACGCCCGTGATCCGCAAGGTGGATTTCGACTTCGCCTCCTGCGGCCACGCGCTCTGCATTGTGGACACCAAGGGCAGCCACTCCGACCTGACCGACGATTACGCCGCCATCCGCACCGAGATGGAGGCCGTGGCCGGCTTCTTCGGCAAGAAGGTGCTGCGCGAGATCACAAAGCAGGACGTGCTGGACAACGCCGCCGCCGTTGCAAAGCAGTGCGGCGAACGCGCCGTGCTGCGCGCGCTGCATTTCTTCGGCGAAAACGACCGCGTGGACGCCGAGACCGCCGCGCTGGAACGGGGCGACTTTGAGGCGTTCAAGGCGCTCGTGATCGAAAGCGGCCGCTCGTCCTACATGTATAACCAGAACGTGTTCACATCCAAACGCCCCACGAACCAGCCGCTCTCGCTGGCGCTGAAGATCAGCGAAGAGGTGCTCAGGGGCAAGGGCGCATGGCGGGTGCACGGCGGCGGCTTCGCGGGCACCATTCAGGCGTTCGTGCCGCTCGACATGCTGGATACCTACAGCAAACACATGCGCGCGCTGTTCGGAGACGACGCATGCTACGTCCTGAACATCCGCCCGGCCGGCGGCGTTCAGCTCTATTGATTCTTTATTGACGGAGGAGATCAATCATGAAACAGATGACCAAACGCTTTTTCTGCGTGCTGCTTTCCGTGCTGATGCTTCTGAGCATGGGCGCCGTGCAGCTTGCCTCGGCGGCTGCGGCCGTGGGCAGGGTGGAAACGCTGAAAGCCACCACGGTTTCGCAAAGCCAGATCCGGCTCAAATGGAGCAAGGTCAAAAAGGCCGACGGCTACTGCGTCTATTCCTATGACGCGAAGAAGGACGCCTGGCTGGCCGAAACCTATACCACCGAAACCACGTTCACCGACAAGGGACTTGCCCCCGGCACGAAGTATACCTATAAGGTTGCCGCGTTTGTGAAGAACGGCACGAGCCGCACGTTCGGCAAGGATTCGCCCAAGGCTTCGGCGCTCACCAAGCCCGAACGCGTGCAGAAGCTGACCGCGAAGATTTCCAAGTCCGTGAAGGTCAAGCTGACCTGGGGCGCCGCAGCAGGCGCCGACGGCTACGTGATCTATGCCAGCTTCGGCGACGGCAGCTACAAAAAGGCCGGCTCCACCAAGGCCCGCACCTGGACCGTGACCTATCCGGGCGCCCCCGGTACGGTCTGCTATAAGGTCCGCGCCTTCGCAAAGAGCGGCAAGACGACCCAATATGCGGCGAAGTTCAGCCCGGTCGCCAAGGTCAGCGCCAAACCCGCCAAGGTGGAAAGCCTGACCGCGACCAACATCGGCGGCGCCAGCGCCACGCTCAAATGGCCCAAGGCCGCCGGCGCGTCGGAATACGTGATCTGGCGCAAGGACGTCGGCACGGGCGACGACTTTGTGAAGACGGCTGTCGTGAAGACCAACACCTATGAGGTGAAGTATCCGGCCTCGCCGCGCACGGTGCAGTTCAGCGTGCAGGCAAGCGCCACGGTGAAGGGCAGAACCACGCAGGCGGCGGTCAGCGCCCCGGTGAAGATTTCCCTGATGCCGAAGCCCGTCACCTCGCTGACGCTCAAAAAGGCCGGCCACAACTCCCTGACGCTCCAGTGGAACAAGGCCGACGGCGCGCCGGAATACCACGTCTATCAGTATATCTCCGGCGAGCTGACCGAGATCGGCGTCACGGATCAGCTGACCTATGTGGTCAGGGATCTGGAGCCCGCAACGAGCTATACCTTCCACGTCCGCGCCTTTGCCAACTATGAGGGACTGGAAACCAAGACCGCGTTCAGCCCCGTGCTGACCGCCAGAACCAGCTTCGGCACGGTGAAGAATGCCACCGTCGTGCTCAACTCCAACAACACGGCCGTGCTGTCGTGGAACGCGCTGGACGGCGCCACCGGCTATGAGGTGGAAAAGAAGACCGGCGACGACTGGACCAAGCTGGGCGAAAGCAAGACCACGATGTTCAACATTTCGGAAAAAGAGAGCGGCGGCAAGCTGGCGCAGGGCAAGACCTATCTTTACCGCGTGCGCGCCTTCGTGACGGAAGGCGACGAGACGGCCTATTCTCCCTATACCGACGTGATCGAAGTCCATTCCGTACCCGGCAAGCCCGAAAAGGCCAAGGCTGCGGCCGCGTCTGACCACGCCATCGTGATCGACTGGCCCGCCGTGCCCGGCGCCGACGGCTACCATATCCAGTATTACAACAAGAACGGCAAATGGGTCGACGACGTCGATCTGATGGATTACCACAGCTACAAGGCCAAGGACGGCAAAACGCGCGTCTATTACGCCGACAAATTCCTGACCGAAAGCGGCACCTATCAGTACCGCGTGGCGGCGGCGGTTTCCAACGCGGGCCGTCTGACCTACGGCGAATACGGCCCCGCCATCTCGTTCAACTATACCTACGAGCCGGAGCCGGAGACCAACTACACCGACGCGTTCAAGCAGACCGGCCTTGCGGGTTATCTCTATGACCCGAAGGAAAACGTGTTCTACACCTCCGACGACCCGTGGCAGCGCAACTTCGGCTTCAACAAGCTCTATGACCTTGCCTCGCAGCTGGTCTGGATCCAGTACGACACCACGCGCTTCTATTTCACCTATCAGAATTCCGACTGGATGATCCAGCCGTGGAAGGGTCAGTACGGCGCGGTGCTTTACGGCGCGGAGCTGGGCGTCTACAAGAAATACACCGAGCGCGACGCCGACCACTACGACTGCGCGCAGGACGCCGACCGTCTGCAGATGTCCATGGACTTTGAGCGCTATTACTTCAACGAAGACGGCACGGGCGAATGGCGCCACGAGTTCTACCGTCCCTACGGCACCTACTGGTGGTGCACCGGCTTCACCCTGGGCTGGATCCGCTTCACCAATCCGCTGGAGGCGATCAGCGCCAACGAAGGCCTGACCAACCCGACCTATCCGGAGCTGCGCGCCAATTACCGCGTGACGATGAAGGACTATGAGATGCTGGAAGCCTTTACCCAGTCGCTGCTGGACGCCGGCTTCACGCAGGTCAAGTATCAGGAGGGCGTTCATCCGAAGAACCTGACCTTCTCGGTCAACGCGCTGGACGTCTACTTCCCGTTCTGAGCCAATGAAACAAAGGAGGCTGCTGCGTCTGCGGCGGCCTCTATGTGTATTTTTACGACACAAGAAACCTTGTTGCGCGCAGCAAACAGATCGCATCACACAACGTGTGATATATCGCCGAACGCGTGTGATTGCCGCATCGTCTTCGCGGCGATATGAATGCCTGCGGCGCAAGAATGTAAAGGAGACACAACCGATGAAACAATCCGTTCTGCCGCTTTCCGCCGTGCTCGGCAAGGCGAAGCTCGGCGGCGAAACGCCGGAGGAACAGGCGCTTCTGGATCGGCTGCTGGCCGTTGTGCCGTCGGAGCGCCAGAAGGCGCACGAAAAGCTGGAGTATTACAGCTTCATCCATTTCGGCATGAACACCGTGACGAACCGCGAATGGGGCACGGGGCAGGAGCCGGAAGCGCTCTTTGATCCGCCGGCGGTCGATACCGACCAGTGGTGCCGGGTGCTCAAAGCCAGCGGCAGCCGCGGCGTGATTCTGACCGCGAAGCACCACGACGGCTTTTGCCTTTGGAACACGAAAACAACGACCCACAGTGTGATGCAGTCGCCCTACAGCAAGGACGTCCTCGCGCAGCTCAGAGCAAGCTGCGACAAATATGAGCTGAAGCTCGGCGTCTATCTCTCTCCCTGGGACCGCAACGCCGCCTGCTATGGCACCGAAAGCTACAACGACTTCTTCGTCGCCCAGCTGACAGAGCTTTGCACCGGCTACGGCGACCTCTTTGAGGTCTGGTTTGACGGCGCGTGCGGCGAGGGCAAAAACGGCAGAAAGCAGCGCTACGACTGGCAGCGCTACTATGCCGTGATCCGCGCCCTGCAGCCGAACGCCGTGATCGCCGTCAGCGGGCCGGACGTGCGCTGGATCGGCAACGAGGGCGGCCGCGTGCGCAAAAGCGAATGGAGCGTCGTCGCCGCGCCGGCGGTGCTGGCCGAAAAAGTGGCGGCGCAGTCGCAGACGAGCGAAACCGACCTCAGCTTTGACCGCCGCGAGGAGGACCTCGGCAGCCGCGACGCGCTGCGGGGAGAAACCGACCTGATCTGGAGCCCCGCGGAGGCCGACGTATCGGTGACGACCGGGTGGTTCTATCATAACCGGTGGTATTATCTGCTGCGCAAAAAGCGCACCGCAAGGCAGCTGGCGAACATCTTCTTCCACACCGCGGGCGGCAACGCGACGCTGCTTTTGAACGTGCCGCCGAACAAACAGGGCGTAATTTCAAAGCGCGAGCAGCACACGCTGCGGCGTATGAAAAAGCTGATCGACGCGCCGTTCGGCGTGCGCCTTGCCGCAACGGTCACAAAGCCCGACGACGCCTCGCTGCTCTTGTCGTTTCCGCAGCCGGCGCGCGTGTCGGCGCTCGTGCTGGCGGAAGACACGGCGTTCAGCCAGCGGGTGGAGGCGTTCACCGTCTGGGCGCTTTGCGGCGGCGACCGGGTGCGGCGCGTTGCCGAAGGCACCACGATCGGGCGCAAGAAGATCGTGCGCTTTGCGCGGCCCGTGCAGACCGCGGGCCTGCTCGTCACGTTCGACCGGGCGCGGGGCGTTCCGGCAATCGCGCTTTGTGAAGCGTGGCGGCGCAAAAGCCGTGAGAACAAAACCAATCGGGAATAAAGAAGGGCTGAATATGTGGTGGCTGTTTGCCGTTTTGTCTTCCGTTTTTGCCGCGCTGACGTCGATCCTTGCCAAGGTGGGGATCGAAGACGTCAACGCCAACCTTGCAACGGCGATCCGCACGGCAGTTGTGCTGGTTCTGTCGTGGGGTATGGTCTTTTTGACCAACGCACAGAAAGGGCTGGGGGAGATCAGCCAGAAAAGCTGGCTGTTTCTGATCCTGTCCGGCCTAGCAACAGGCGCGTCCTGGCTGTGCTATTACAAGGCGCTGCAGATGGGCGACGTTTCCAAAGTGGTGCCGATCGACAAGCTGAGCGTGGTCATCACCCTGCTGCTGGCCTTTGTGTTCCTGCATGAGGAATTCACCGTCAAGTCGGCGGTCGGCTGCGCGCTCATCGGCGCAGGCACGCTGCTGATGGTGCTGTAATCCGCGCAGACAGCGGATACCGACAGTCTGAAAAGTCGCCTGTTCCCCGCAGGCGACTTTTTTGCATAATTTTTTCCACACGGAAAACGCGGAATTGTCGCTTCCGCCAAACTTCCCGGGAACGCTTGATTTTTGAACAAAGTGTGCTATAATGATGCATAACTATGATTGTGGAGAGTTGGGGGTTTTTCTATGAAACGTACCGAGATCGCAAAGCTCTATGCGTCGCCGGAGGCCTTTGTCGGCGCGCCGGTCACCGTCTGCGGGTGGATCCGCACCAACCGCGACAGCAAGACGCTCGGCTTTATGGACGTCAACGACGGCAGCTGCTTCAAGGGCGTGCAGGTCGTGTTCCAGGCCGACAAGGTGGCCGATTTTGCCGCCGTGGCCAGGCTCAACGTGGGCACCGCCGTCATCGTCACGGGCGACCTGATCCTGACCCCGGAAGCCAAGCAGCCGTTTGAGATCAACGCCGATACGGTCACCGTGGAGGGCGCCTCCACGCCCGATTACCCGCTGCAGAAAAAGCGCCATTCCGTGGAATATCTGCGCACCATCGCGCACCTGCGCCCGCGCACGAACCTTTATTCCGCGGCGTTCCGCATCCGTTCGGCGGCGGCCTTTGCGCTGCACCGCTTCTTCAACGAAAACGGCTTCGTCTATGCGCACACGCCGCTGATCTCCTGCTCCGACTGCGAGGGCGCGGGCGAAATGTTCCGCGTGACCACGCTCGACATGGAAAACCCGCCGCGCACCGAAGACGGCGCTGTGGATTACAGCCGGGACTTCTTCGGCAAGAGCGCCTATCTGACCGTTTCCGGCCAGCTGCAGGGCGAGATCATGGCGCAGGCCTTCGGCAAGATCTATACCTTCGGCCCCACCTTCCGCGCCGAAAAGAGCTATACCCAGCGCCACGCCGCCGAGTTCTGGATGATCGAACCCGAGATCGCGTTCGCCGACTTGAACGACGACATGGAGCTGGCCGAGGCAATGATCAAATACGTCATCCGCTACGTGATGGACGCCTGCCCGCAGGACATGGCCTTCCTCAACCAGTTCGTGGATAAGGGCCTGATCGAGCGGCTCGAGGCCGTGGCGAACAGCGAGTTCGGCCGCATCACCTATACCGACGCGGTGGCCCTTTTGGAGCAGCACAACGATCAGTTTGAATACAAGGTCTCGTGGGGCTGCGATCTGCAGACCGAGCACGAGCGTTTCCTCACCGAGCAGATCTTCAAGCGTCCGGTGTTTGTCACCGATTATCCGAAGGAGATCAAGGCGTTCTATATGCGCCTCAACGACGACGGCAAGACCGTGGCCGCCTGCGACTGCCTGGTGATGGGCATCGGCGAAATCATCGGCGGCAGCCAGAGAGAGGAACGCTACGACGTGCTCGTGGAGCGCATCAAAGAACTCGGCCTCAGGGAAGAGGACTACTGGTGGTACCTTGACCTGCGCAAATACGGCGGCACGAAGCACGCGGGCTTCGGCCTCGGCTTTGAACGCCTCGTGATGTACCTGACCGGCATTTCCAACATCCGCGACGTGCTGCCCTTCCCGCGCACGACCGGTTCGGCCGATTTTTAATTCACTCAGAAAAAGGAGCAACCCGCCATGCCGGATTACAAAGCGCTTTCCAAAGAAGAGCTTCTGCAGGAGCAGAAGGAGCTGCTGGAAGCTTACCGCAACTATCAGGCCATGGGCCTCACGCTCGACATGTCGCGCGGCAAGCCCGGCACCGACCAGCTTTCGGTGTCCAACGGTCTTTTGGACGCGATCACCTCGCGCGACTGGGACGACGACAACAACCACTCCCTGCGTTACCTCAACTACGGCCTTTTGACCGGCATCGACGAATGCAAGGAAATCTTTGCCGCGCTGCTGGACGTGCCGATGGACAACGTGATCGTCTGCGGCAATTCGAGCCTCAACCAGATGTTCGACTATATCACCCAGTGCATGCTCACCGGCTCCGACGGCACGCCGTGGAAGGATCAGGGCGAGATCAAGTTCATCTGTCCCTCGCCGGGCTACGACCGTCATTTTGCCATCTGCGAATACTACGGCATCAAAATGATCCCCGTGGCGATGACCGACGAAGGCCCCGACATGGACGCCGTGGAAACGCTGATCAAGGACCCCCTTGTGAAGGGCATGTTCTGCGTGCCGAAGTATTCCAACCCCACGGGCGTGACCTATTCCCACGAAACCGTGGAGCGCATTGCGGCCATGGAACCGGCGGCCAAGGACTTCCGCATCATCTGGGACAACGCCTACATCGTCCACGACCTGACGAGCAAGGGCGACGTGCTCGACAATATCTTTGAATCGCTGCACCGCTACGGCCATGACGACATGGTGATCGAGTTCACCTCCACGTCAAAGATCAGTTTTCCGGGCGCGGGCGTCGCGGCGCTGGCCGCCTCCGACCGCAACATCGCGATCATCAAGAACCGCCTGAAATATCAGACCATCGGCTATGACAAGCTGAACCAGTACCGCCACGTGAAGTTCTATAAGAATGTGGACGGCCTCAAGAACTATATGCGGCTGCACCGCAACATTCTGAGCCCGAAGTTCAAGATCGTGCTCTATGAGTTTGAGCATAAGCTCGGCGGCTACAACATTGCCCGCTGGTCCAACCCCAAGGGCGGCTACTTCATCAACCTCGACGTGCTGCCCGGCACGGCGAAGCGCGTGTGGGAGCTTTGCCGCGACGCGGGCGTCACGCTGACAAACGCCGGCGCGACCTATCCCTACGGCATCGACCCCGAAGACAAGAACCTGCGCATCGCGCCGTCCTATCCGCCGGTGGATGAGCTTTTGACGGCGACCAAGCTTTTGTGCCTGTGCGTCAAGATCGCCGCGGTGGAAAAGCTGCTGGAAGAGCCGGAAGAGGACTGATTGATTATTGAAAAACGAAAATGGATAATTGATAATTACGCTGCCGCGGCTGCCGATACCGGTGCCGCGGCGGTTTTTTTCTTTGCTTGCCCGGGTACGCGGGAGAGAGATGTGCCGCAGCGGCAGCTTGGCCACCTCATCCGTCATCGCGCTCACTAGCTTTTGACAGGGCATAATGGCCAGCGCGCGATGCCACCTTCCCCGCCAGCGGGGAAGGCAGGGCCGTTATCTCTTACGTTTGTCCAAAAAACATGAACTATTGATTCTTGATGTAAAGCTAAGACGCGCCTCATGGATAATGAAAACATAAAAAGTTTCGGCCTTGCCCTCCCCGCTGGCGGGGAGGGTGTCACGCGCCCCAAAGCCTTGTAGTAAGTCCGAAGCACAGAAAGCGCGTGACGGGTGAGGTGGCCCAACCCACGCGAGGCGGCTTTTTGCTGGCGTTTTTTGAAAAAGACTTGCATTCGAAATTCATTTGTGATAAAGTAAATTTACCACACAAAAGTTTCATACAGGCGTTGAACCGCAACGGAAGAAGCGGTGTTTTTATCTTTTGGTAAAAACACGAGCTTCTCAATTTCCTGCTTCTTCTTTTGTGGACAGCGTGTGAGATTTTTGTGTGGTAGCAAAACGAAGTTTGTGTTTTTCGTGTGTGCATGACTTCGGTTTGCACACACTTTTTATTTTGTTTGAGCACACGAAGTATAAAAAAGGAAGGATTCACAATGAAAAAGACACTTGCATTACTTCTCGTTGCAGTCGCATGTTTGGTACTGTGTGCCTGTTCAGGCGGAGGAAGGACAGATAACAATCAGCAGAATACCGTTATTGGAACCTATAAGAATGTCAGCGCGTTTCTGGAGAACAAGTATAACTTGCATGAGAACTCAACTTATGACAAGACTCCATCCGGCGCCAAGGGAACTTACAAAGCAAGCAAGGACGGCGGATTTGTCTTGACGCGAAACAAATCGTCGGAAGAAGAGGTCTTTGCCAAGAAGGATCAGTATTATTATCGAACAAATCTGATTTGTGCGTTTGAAACGGATGAGGATTATGGCCTGCCGCTTCAGCTTGATGAAAACGGACGTTCAAATCAGTGGTTCAGTGCATACTATGATTCCATCAGCGATTCGATTTGGAATGTCCTGATCCTTGAACTGAAGGATGATGGTACGTTCCGGCTGCGCGACTGCATCCGAACCATGAACGGGTCGCAGAGTGATGAAAAAGATCACACGGGGACATATAGAGCGGAGGGTGATGTTCTGTTCCTGAATTATGACGGTGCAGATCACCCGTTCCTGATGCTGAAAGATAAAGTGTATTTTGATGTTCTTGAAAAAGTGTCCTGACCGATTATTTCTCTGCTTTCTAAATGTGTGCAGCTACTTGACAAGGGTGGCTGCCATTTTTATAATGGACAAGAAAGCCTGCTTGACTTAGATTGCCGCGACCGCATTTCTCCATTCTCCATTCTCAATTCTCAATTCCGGAGGAGGTGCCCCATGCCCGTCCATCCCATCCCGCCCGTCTATGACGCCAACAGCCGCGTGCTGATCCTCGGCTCGTTCCCCTCGGTCAAATCGCGCGAAGCACAGTTCTTTTACGGCCATCCGCAAAACCGCTTCTGGCGGGTGCTCTCCGCCTTGTTCGGCGAAGAAGCAGGGGAGACCCCGGCGGAAAAAACCGCTTTTCTTTTGCGGCACCGCGTGGCGCTCTGGGACGTGATCGGCGCGTGCGAGATCGAGGGCAGCGCCGACAGCACGATCAAAAACGCCGTGCCGACCGATCTTTCGCCGCTTTTGCAGACGGGAGACGTGCGGACGGTCTTCACCAACGGCAAGACCGCCGACCGGCTCTACCGGCAGCTTCAGCTGCCGCAGACGGGGCGCGAAGCCGTCTGCCTGCCCTCCACCAGCCCGGCCAACGCGCAGTGGTCCTTTGCGCGGCTGTGCGACGCGTGGCGGGTTGTGGCCGCGGCGGCAGAGGAGGATTTCGCGCTTTAACGTGCAAAAGCAACTTTAAAGTTGGTTTTAGGTGCGGCGGGTATACTGTAGCCGTGCAATGGGGAACACCGGAAGCTTTTTCCGATTCTTCTTCTCTCCCCTTCGCCCCGTTGCACACCCCTCTCCTTTCATTTTGAGGAAGCAACACGCGCTGACGGCGGGTGTTGTTTTCCTTTTTTTCACAAATATTTCACATTTTATTGTATTTTTTAAGTTTTTGCAGTATGCTATCATCATATACAGTGCCGCCCCGACCCGGCTGCGCGGCCGAACACCCTTTGAGGAGGCGGAAGCATGAGACTTCTTTTGGCGGAGGACGAAAAGGAATTATCCAAAGCGCTGTGCGCGATTCTGAAGCACAACAACTATTCGGTGGACCCGGTCTATGACGGCCAGGACGCGCTGGATTACGGCATGGATGAGAACTACGACTGCATCATCCTCGATCTCATGATGCCCAAAAAGAACGGACTTGAGGTGCTGGAGGCGCTGCGCAAGGCGGGCGTTTCCACCCCCGTGCTGATCCTGACGGCGAAGGCCGAGACCGAAGACAAGATCCTCGGGCTCGACAAGGGCGCCGACGACTATCTGACCAAGCCCTTTTCCACGGGCGAGCTGCTGGCGCGCATCCGCGCCATGACGCGCCGCAAATCGGAATTCACGCCGAACCTGCTCACGCTGGGCAATCTGTCGCTCAACCGCGAAACCTTTGAGCTTTCCACCGACAAGGGCTCCATCCGGCTGGGGAACAAGGAATTCCAGATGATCGAGCTGCTGATGGACAACCCCGGCCGGCTGATTTCCACCGAACAGTTCATGGAGCGCATCTGGGGCTATGAGACCGAAGCCGAGATCAACGTGGTCTGGGTCTATATCTCCTATATCCGCAAAAAGCTCGCTACGCTGGAGGCGAACGTTGAAATCAAAGCCACCCGCGGCGTGGGCTATACGCTGGAGGAGATCAAATGCTGAAACGACTGCAGCGCAAGTTTGTCGCCATTGCGATTCTGGCGCTGGTCACGATCGTGTTCGTGGAGCTGTTTTCGGTCAACGTGGTCAACGTCTATCAGCGCGACAGCGATTCCAAAAGCATTCTCTATCTGATTGCGCAAAACGACGGCGTGCTGCCGAATACCACGGTGACCGATGCGTTTACGTCCGGCTGGAATCCGTTTTCGCGCACGCAGATCACCGTGGAAACGCCCTATTCCACGCGCTATTTCGTGGTCAAGCTCCACGACAATACCGTGACGGACATCTCCACGCGGAACATTGCCTCGGTCAGCGACCGCACGGCGTTTGAATACGCCGCCAAGGTCTACGGCGAGGAGCCCGGCTACGGCTTTCTGGATATCTACCGCTACTACTATGCCAGAGACGACGCGACCGGCAATTCGATCATGGTCTTTCTTGACTTCGAACGCGAGCTGGAGGCCACCTTCGCGCTGGCCACGGTCTCGTTCCTCGTGGGCGTCATCTTCATTCTGCTGCTTTCGTTCCCGGTCTATCTGCTGACCCGGTCGGCGCTGGCGCCGGTCAGGCGCAGCATAGAGCAGCAAAAGCAGTTCATCACCGACGCCTCGCACGAGCTGAAGACCCCGCTGGCCATCATCTCGGCCGACGCGGACGTGCTGGAGCTGTGCGGGGGCGAAAACGAATGGGTCAGCTCCATCAAGAGCCAGACCGCGCGGATGGACACGCTGGTGCGCAACCTCGTGTCGCTTTCCAAGCTGGACGAAACGGCCAACGAAAGCGAGCATATCGAGTTCAACGTCAGCGAAGCGGTGCTGGACACCGCGCTCAACTTTGAGCCGCTGGCAAAATCCAGGGACCTGCGCTTTTCGCTGGACGTGACGCCCGACCTGACGCTGAAGGGCAGCGAGGGCGAGATCCGCCAGCTGGTGTCGCTGCTGTGCGACAACGCGCTGAAATATACGAACGACGGCGGCGAGATCCGGCTGTCGCTTTATAAGAGCGGCAAGTCGCTGTGCCTCGACGCATACAATACCTGCGAGAGCATAGAAAAAGACAAGCTGCCCCACCTGTTCGACCGCTTCTACCGCGTCGACAATTCCCGCGCGCGCGAAACGGGCGGCTACGGAATCGGCCTTTCCATTGCAAAGGCGATTGTGGAACGGCACAAGGGCAAAATCGGCGCCTCCTCCGCGGACGGCCGGTCGATCCTGTTCCGGATCCAGCTTTGACAAACGAGAACCCAAAGGAGATGCAGGACGGTGAAGACGTATAAAACGATCTTTTCGCGTTATGAAAAAAAATACGTCATCACCCCGCGGCAGTATCATCTGCTGATGCTGATGATCGGCGATCGGCTGCGCGAGGACGATTACGGCAAAAGCACCGTCTGCAATATCTATTTCGATACGCCCGACTTCCGGCTGATCCGCCAGTCGCTGGAAAAGCCGGTGTTCAAGGAAAAGCTGCGCCTGCGGGTCTATAACATTCCGCGGGCGGATTCCGCGGCCTTTGTGGAAATCAAGCGCAAATACAAGGGCATCGTCTATAAGCGGCGCGTCAGTCTGCGCTATGACGAGGCGGTCGACTGGCTGTGCCGGGGCAGGCCGCCGGCGCTGCAGGGCCAGATCCCGCGGGAGATCGAATACTGCCGCAGCTGCTACGGCGCGCTGCAGCCCAAGGTTTCGCTCTTCTATGACCGCGAAGCCTATGTGGGCCGCGAGGACGAAACGCTGCGCCTGACCTTCGACAGCAACATCCGCTTCCGCACGCACCGGCTGGATCTGTCGCTGGGCGACGGCGGCTGCCGGCGGATCGACGGCGGCAGGATCGTGATGGAAATCAAGTGCGACGTTGTGTTTCCGCTGTGGCTCAGCGAAGCGCTCAGCACGCTTGCGATTTTTCCCGCCACCTTTTCCAAATACGGCATCGCCTATCAGACGATGCTGCAGCCGCAGGACGCGGCAGCAACGGCTCATCTATGAAACGGAGGACGCTCTGATGGACAGTATTTTTCAATCGATTCTGACAACCACGCTGACGCCGAAGACGTTTTTGCTCTGCACGGGGGCTTCGGTTCTGCTGGGCCTTCTCATCGCGCTGTGCTATATGAAGATCTGCAAAAAGCACAACGGCGGCTTTGTGACCACCATCGCGCTGCTGCCCGCCGTGGTGCAGATCGTCATCATGCTGGTCAACGGCAACCTCGGCGCGGGCGTGGCGGTGGCCGGCGCGTTTTCGCTGGTCCGCTTCCGTTCCATTCCGGGCACGGCGCGCGAGATCTGCATGATCTTCGTGGCGGTGGCGGCAGGTCTTGCCACCGGCATGGGGTATCTGGCGTTCGCGGCGGTCTTCGTGCTGGTCATGGCGCTGCTGGCGCTGATCTATGCCGGTCTCGGCCTCGGCGATAAGGCGGCGCGGGGCAAGAAGAGTCTGGTCGTCGTGATCCCGGAAACGATCAACTACACCGAGGTGTTCAGCGATCTGTTTGAACGCTATACCACAGACTGCGAGCTGGTGTCGGTCAAAACGACCAACATGGGCAGCCTGTTCAAGCTGAGCTACGAGATCCGCCTGAAGGATCCGGCGCAGGAAAAGGAATTCCTCGACGCGCTGCGGACCCGCAACGGCAATCTGGAGATCCAGTGCGCCCGTCTGGCGGAAAACCAGCTCAATCTCTGAAAGGAAGTGCGCGTATGAAACGGCAATGGCGCAGATTCTTTGCGCCGGCGGCTGTTTTGCTGCTCGTTGCGGCCCTGCTGTGCGGCTGCGGCGCGCCGGAAACGCCGGCCGACCCGGACGACGTGCTGGCGACCACGGCCCCGCTGTCCGACGAGGTGGCGCAGACCGACCCCGACAGCGCCGGCGACGCTGAGGAAGAGGATCTGCAGATCGACACGTTCGTGATCCTCAACGACGACGCCACCGCCATCAACGGCGAAGGCGCGTCCTTTCAAAGCGGCCGACTGACGATTTTCAAAGCGGGCGTCTATTCCGTCAAGGGCACGCTGACCGACGGTCAGATCTGTGTGGATACGGACGACAACGCAAAAGTGAAGCTGTATCTCGACGGCGTGAAGATCTACTGCGCCGACAGCGCCCCGCTCTACGTGGCGCAGGCCAAAAAGGAAACCCAGATCATTTTGGCAAAGGGGAGCGAAAACCGGCTCAGCGACAACGCCGGCCGCACGATGACCGAAGCGCAGGCGAACGACAACGACTTTGCCACGGCGGTCATCTACAGCAAGGACGATCTGCAGATCGGCGGCGAAGGCGCGCTGACGGTTGAGGCGAATTTCAACAAGGGCGTCTTCTCGCGCGACGACCTCCGGCTGAAGGGCGGCGCGCTGACAATTACGGCGAAGGACGACGGCATCCGCGGCAAGGACAGCGTGGAAATCTCCGGCGGCACCGTCAAGATCAAGTGCGGCGGCGACGGCATCCGCACGAGCAACGAAAACAAGGGCGACCTTTCCGTTTCCGGCGGCGACATCACCGTGGAGAGCACGGGCGACTGTCTGCAGGCCGTGGGCAACATCGCCGTTTCCGGCGGCAGCTTCCGCCTGCAAAGCGGCGGGGGCTACCGGGAATCGCTGCAGACGCAGAAGCGGGGCGGCGGCTTCTTCGGCGGCGTGCAGACCGGCAAAACGGAGGGCGACACGGTCTCCGCCAAGGGGATCAAGGCCGAAAAGAACCTTGCCGTCAGCGGCGGCACGTTTTTGCTCGACTGTCTGGACGACGCGCTCCACGCCGACGGGAGCATCGCCGTTTCCGGCGGCATGTTCCGCATCAGCACCAACGACGACGCGGTTCACGCCGATGAAACCGTTGCCGTTTCGGGCGGCGAATGGATCATCGAAGCGTCCTATGAGGGTCTGGAAGGCCGGCAGGTCGCCGTTTCCGGCGGCGCGCTGGACGTCACCGCGCAGGATGACGGCGTCAACGCCGCGGCTCCGGGCGACCAGAACGACATGGCGCTCTTTGCCGGCGCGCCGGACGGCATGGAACCGCCGACCGATGACAGCGGCAGACCGCAGCCGCCCGTGGGCGAACCGCCCCAAAACGGACAGCAGCCCGGCGAAGCGCCGCCGGACGGCTTCGGCTTCTGGCGGCAGGGCGGCGGCAAGGGCGGTCCCGATCAGGCGGACGAAAGCTGCGCGGTTCTGATCTCCGGCGGCGTGCTCAAGGTGAACGCGGCCGGCGACGGGATCGATTCCAACGGCAGCATCGCCGTCAGCGGCGGCACCGTGCTCGTCTTCGGTCCCACGAACGACGGCAACGGCGCGCTCGATTACGCGGGCAGCTGCACCGTGACGGGCGGTTCGCTGTGCGCGCTCGGCGCCGCCGGCATGGCGCAGGGCGCCTCCGACGGAACCAGCGGCAGGCTGGAGGCAAGGCTGACCCTCGCGGCCGGCGACACGCTGACCGTGCAGGACGAAAGCGGCGGCGAGGTCTATGCCGTCCGGCTGGAAAAGCCCGCGGCCCATCTGGCGCTGGCCGGCAATATGCTGCAGCGGGGACGGACCTATACGCTGCTGGTGAACGGCAGCGAGGCCGCCGCGGCAAAGGCAGAATAAAAAAAACATCCTCCGCTGAGGCGTTCCCCGACGGAGGATATTCTTTTCGGAAAAACGGTGCGGCTTATTCGGCCGGCTGCTCTTCTTCCTTTTTGGTGAACCAGCCGAAAATCATCTGAACGAAATCGATCAGCCATTTCACAAAATTCATCGCGTCGCCGACTGTCTTCATGCAGGTCGCCTTCTTTCTTCGTTTTTGAATGGGATCCATTCATTGATCCTATCTTATCACACTTGCGCGCAATTATCAAGCCCCTTTCAAAAAGCCTGCGGGAAAAAATGAAAAACTTGAAAAAAAGGCTTGACGAAAAAATAAAACTGTGGTATAGTAATCGAGCGTTGAGAGACATGCTGGTGTAGCTCAGTTGGTAGAGCAGCTGATTTGTAATCAGCAGGTCGGGGGTTCGAGTCCGTCCACCAGCTCCAGCTCCGCCGGCGCAAAACCGAATATGGGTAGGTTCCCGAGTGGCCAAAGGGAGCAGACTGTAAATCTGCCGTCAGTGACTTCGGTGGTTCGAATCCACCCCTGCCCACCAAAGCGAAAATCCTGTCGCGTCAGCGGCGGGATTTTTGCTTTGTATTCTTCATTCTTCAGTTTTCAGTCTTCATTCTTCATTCGTCAGCGACAGGATTTTTTGAATGAATACTGAAGACTTAAGACTGAAAAATGAATCGTATTACCCGACTTGTTTTTGATCTGCTTTTTGCGCGGGTTTTCCCGCTCTTTTTTTATGCCGTTTTTCTTCGGAGGGCGTTGCCGGCGTGCGCGAAGAATAATTCCAATTCAGAAATTTTGGGTCCGCTTTTGCGGACTTTTCTTTTTTTCAAACCCTTTTTTTCGCAAAATTGCGGATTTGTTGCAGAAAACACGCGACAAAACCCCGCTGTCGGGCCTTAGTATGGGAGGACTTTTTTCAGGTGACAAAATCCGAACCGCCGAATCCGGGAAAGGACCAAAAGAAATACACGTCCTTTTGCACGCGGCGGTTGCGGCATTGTCCCGCCGGTCAGACGCACGTTCATTTTGGAAAGGAGCATTTCTTTGAGTCAATCACTTTCACCCAAACAAACGCTGTTCTGCGCCTATTATGCGCAGACGAGGAACGGACGGGAGGCGGCGGCAAAATGCGGCTATCGCTTTGCCGGGCGGACCGCGGCAAGACTGCTGCGCCGATCAGAGATTCGCGCGCAGATCGAACAGCTGGACCGCGCCGACGCCCGGACACGGAGCGATGTTGCCGCCGGTTACGCCCGCCTGGCGTTCGGCTGTGTCAGCGACGCCGTGACGCTCGCGCTGTTGCCGGAGCCCGAAAATGCCAATCTGGAGGAGATGGATCTGTTTTCGGTGTCCGAGATCAAGCGCGGCAAAAACGGTGTGGAGATCAAGTTTTTCGACCGCCTCAAGGCGCTGGAAAAGCTGGAGGCGCTGACCGAAAGCCGCGAAAGCGACACGGCCAGAGAACTGTTCCGCGCGATCGGGCAGGGCGCAAGCGCGCTGCGGGAGGAGACCCGATGACCCCCGCGCTCCGTTCGTTTTCCAAAAAGCAAAAGATTGTTCTGAGCTGGTGGCACCCGCTTTCGCCCTTCGGCGACCGCGACGCGATCATCTGCGACGGCGCGGTGCGCAGCGGCAAGACCACCTGCATGGCGCTCTCGTTCGTGCTCTGGACGTTCCACGGGTTCGACGGCGGCGCGTTTGCCCTGTGCGGCAAAACGATCCAGTCGCTGCGGCGCAACCTGTTGGAACCGCTGCTGCCGCTGCTTTTGCAGCTCGGCTTTTCGGCGGAAGAAAAAGTGTCGCAGAACAAGCTGACGCTGTCGTTCGGCGGGAAGCAAAACCGGTTCTGGCTCTTCGGCGGGCGCGACGAAAGCTCGGCGGCGCTGATTCAGGGCATGACGCTCTGCGGCGTGCTGTTCGACGAAGCGGCGCTGATGCCCCGCTCGTTCGTGGAGCAGGCGCTGGCCCGCTGCTCGGCGGAGGGCGCGAAGTTCTGGTTCAACTGCAACCCCGAGCATCCGCAGCACTGGTTCTACCGGGAGTGGATCTGCAAGGCGGAGCAACGGAATTGTCTGTATCTCCATTTCACGATGCGCGACAATCCCTCGCTCAGCGAGCAGACGATCCGGCGCTATGAGTCGCTCTACAGCGGCGCGTTCTATGACCGGTTCGTGCGCGGCCTCTGGGTGGCGGCGGAAGGGCTCGTGTATCCCGAGGCGGCGGCCGGCGCGTTCACCCGGGAGCCGCCGCAGACCGCGGCCGAGCGCTGGTGCGTTTCGTGCGATTACGGCACGGTCAACCCGATGTCGATGGGCCTGTGGGGCAAATTCGGCGGCGCGTGGTACCGCGTGGAAGAGGTCTACTTCGATTCCAAAGCCGAGGGCCGCCAGAAGACCGACGAGGAATACTACGACGATCTTTGCGCGCTCACCGCGGGCAGACGGATCGACTGCGTCACGGTGGATCCGTCGGCGGCGTCGTTTCTGGCCTGCCTGCGAAGCCACGGCCGTTTTACGGTCCTCCCCGCCGTGAACGAGGTGCTGCCCGGCATCCGCCGGGTGCACGAAGCGTTCCGGCAACAACAGCTGTTCATTTCCCCCGCGTGCAAGGCTGCCCTGCGGGAGTTTTCGCTCTACCGCTGGGACCGGAACGAAGCGAAGGACGCCGTCATCAAGGCGAACGACCACGCCATGGACGATATCCGCTATTTCGTTTCCACGGTTCTTTGCCGTCCGCAGGACGACGCGCCGATCGCCATTGCAGTGGACCGGAAGAACGGCTGACCCCATTGAAAGGAGAGATTTCTTGGCTAAGAAAAAGAAAGAACCGCTCCCATCCGCGGTGCAGGCCGTTGCCGCGCCGCAGACCGGCAGACAGCAGCGCCTCTTCGCGCTGCCGGGCCTGTCTTCGCCGACCCGCAGGGGCGATCTGGCGCTCTACCGCATGCTGCGCGAAACGGTGCCGATCATTGACGCGGCGCTGATGAAGACCGTGCGGCTGCTCGGCTCATTCAACGTCTTTTGCAGCGACAAAGCGGCCGAGGACGCGCTCAGGCACTTTTTGAAGACCGTGCCGGTCGGGTCGCTGCGATACGGCGTTGACGCCTTCCTGTCCACCTATTTCGAGCAGCTTCTGACCTACGGCACGGCGGTGGGCGAAATGGTCGTGACCGACGGGCGCCTCAGCGATCTTTACAACGCCGACCTGCGCCGGGTGGCGCTCTCGTTCGGCCGGTCGCCGCTGGACGTTGTGGTCAGCGCCCAGAACGAAAGCGGACAGTTTTTGCCCGTGCCGTTCCCCGAGCTGGTGCTGAAAAGCGTGCACGATCCGGAGCCCGGCAGGGTCTACGGCACCTCGGTGCTGCGCGGACTGCCGTTTGTCAGCGACATTCTGCTGACCATCTTTCAGACGACCGGCGTCAACTGGGACCGGCTGGGCAACGTGCGCTTCGCCGTGACCTACAAGCCCCAGAACGATGCGCTCGACAAGGCCTACGCCGCCGAACGGGCGCAGCAGATTGCACAGGAATGGAGCAAGGCGATGCGCGACACGGGCGCCGTGCGCGACTTTATCGCCGTGGGCGACGTGGAGGTCAAAGCCATCGGCAGCGACAATCAGGTGCTGTCCAGCGAAATCCCGGTGCGCCAGCTGCTGGAGCAGATCGTGGCAAAGCTCGGCATTCCGCCGTTCCTTCTGGGCCTGAGCTGGTCGTCCACCGAACGCATGAGCAGCCAGCAGGCCGACATTCTCACGAGTGAGATCGACGCCTACCGCCGCGAGCTGGAGCCGATCGTGCTGCGCATCTGCAACACCTTTTTGCGCCTGGAGGGCTACGACTGCCCCGTGCAGGTGGAATGGGAACCGCTGACGCTGCAGGACATCACAGCGCTGTCGCAGGCCGCGCTGCTGGACGCGCGCACCGAACAACTACGCAAAGAGATCGGAGAGACACAGGATGACATTTGACACCGCAAAAGAGCTGGAGCTCATCAACCGCTACACCCGCAAAACGCTGACGGAAGACGACGTTTACCGGTTCACGCTGACGCTGTGCGACAACGAGGTGGACCGCGACCTGGAACGCTTCACGCCCGAAGCGCTGCAGGAGCTCGCCGCGCTGTTCCCCGGCAAAACGGGACTGTTTGACCACAGCTGCAAGAGCGAGCAGCAGTCGGCGCGGCTGTTTTGCTGCTGGGTGGAAAGCGACAGGACCCGCCTCACGTCCTGCGGCGAGCCCTACACCTGCCTGAAGGCGCGCGCCTACATGGTGCGCACCAAGGAGAACGAGGGGCTGATTGCGGAGATCGAAGGCGGCATCAAAAAAGAGGTCAGCGTGGGCTGCGCCATGGGCAGCCTTTGCTGCTCGGTCTGCGGCGCCGAGCGCAGGGCCGAAGGCTGCGCCCACGAAAAGGGCCGCACCTATCACGGCCGGCTGTGCCACGACGTGCTCTCGCACGCGATCGACGCCTATGAATGGTCGTTCGTCGCCGTGCCCGCACAACGGGAAGCCGGCGTAACCAAAGCATTCTTGAAGGAGGAACCCATGACAGAACCGATTCTGGAAACCGTGAAAGCCGCCGACGGCGAACTGAAGCTGACAAAGGCGCAGCTTCTTTCGCTGCAAAAAAAGATCGGCGAACTGGAGCAGGCAGGCGCGGACGCTCTGGCCTACCGCGAACAACTGCTCGACATCATCGGCCGCAGCGTGCTGGTCGCGCTGCCGCAGATCAACAAGAGCCTGTTCGTCGAAGGCTGCAGCAGCATGGACATCCATGCGCTGAAGACGCTGGCGCAGTCGCTCAAAAAGCAGGCGAAAGCCATGCTGCCCGACCGTCCGCAGCTGGGCGGCGCAACGGCAAAACCGACCGAAGACAACCACGCATTTTGTATCTGAACGGAGGAATACGATGGCAATTTATGAAAACATCAAACTCGAAAAAGGTCTTTACGCGACCGGCAAATCCTTTACCAAAGCGCTCGAAGAGCTCGACCCGTCCGACGCCTATATCGGCACCCCGCTGGAGGGTCTGGACGCCTATCAGCGTCAGCTGAAGCGCTTCGGCATCCGCGTCAGCGGCCGCGGCAGCGACCGGGTGGAAAAGTTCTTCCAGACGTCCGATTCCGCGGCGCTCTTCCCCGAATACGTGAGCCGCGCCGTCTGGGCGGGCGTGGAAGAGAACAACCTGCTGCCCAACCTTGTGGCAACCGTGACCGATATCGAGGGCCTCGATTATCGCACGCTGGCGTCTGCGCTTTCGGACGAAGACGAAAACGCTCCGCACGCCCTTGACGAAGGCGACGAGATTCCGACCACCAACATCACCACCACCGAACATCTGGTGCGCCTCAAGAAGCGCGGCCGCATGCTGGTCGCCTCCTATGAAGCGATCCGCTTCCAGCGTCTGGACCTGTTCACGGTGGCGCTGCGCCAGATCGGCGCCTATATCGCGCGCCGCCAGCTGCAGGACGCCGTGGACGTGCTGATGAACGGCGACGGCACCGGCAACGACAACGCGATCACCGAAACGAACACGGCTTCGTCCGGCACGCTGACCTATGCCGACCTCGTGGATTTCTGGAACAGCTTCGACCCCTACACGCTGAACGCGATCGTCGCCTCGCCCGCGGCCATGGCGCAGATCCTGAAGCTCAGCGAGATGCGCGACGGCACCGCCGGGCTCAACTTCCACGCCTCGGGCAATCTGGTCACGCCGTTCGGCGCGCAGCTGATGAAGAGCAGCGCCGTGGCAAGCGGCAAGCTGATCGGTTTGGACAACACCTGCGCGCTGGAACAGGTGCAGGCTGGCGGCATTCTGACCGAGTTCGACAAGCTGATCGACCGCCAGCTCGAGCGCGCCGCCGTGACCAGCATCACCGGCTTTGCCAAGATCTATACCGGCGCGTCCAAGGCGCTGTCGATCTGAGGCGGACGCGATGGACGCCACACAGGTGCTTGCGGTTCTGCGCGACAACCGGCTGTTTGACGAAACGGACGAGGACGTGCTGCTGCGCGCCGCCGTCCGCGCTCTGGGCGAAGTGAAAGAAAGGATGCGTCCCGACGCCGACGAAAGCGACCCGCGCGTGGCAATCACCGCGGCGGCGCTGGCGCGGTTCCGGCTGTTTTCGGAGCTGACGGAAAACGGCGAACGGTTCGCCTCCTTCAAGGCGGGGGACATCACGGTCAGCCGCGACCTCAGGGCGGAATATGAAACGGAGCGGGCGCTGCGCGACGAGGCGCTGGCCGCGGCCGCGCCGCTGCTTCGGGACGGAGGTTTTTTCTTTGCGGCTCAATAGAAACATCACAGCCCCGTTCTTTGCAAAATTCGGGCGCGCCATGACGCTGGAGACCCCGGGCGGCAGCACGCCCTTCAAGGCGTTCCTGCAGCCGCTGCGCTACAAGAACAAGATGTATCTCGGCGGTACGCTGACCGAAATCGGCTATGACACGCTGCGCAAGTTTGTGCTGATCTGTCCGGTGTCGGTCAATATTCCCGCCGTGGACGGCACGCGCACGAGGCTGGAGGCCGACGGCGATACGTTTTGCGTGGATCACTGCGAAAAGGTCTTCTTCGGCGAAACGCCGCTGTATTACTGGGCGGTGGTTCACCAGAACAACGATTGGAGGGTGCAGGCATGACCACATCGAATCTGGTGCGCGAGATCGTGCGGCTGATCAACGAGCAGGTGCTGCAAAGCACCGACGACGTGGAGGCGGTGCTGTCGTTTGACGACCGCACCGTGCCCCAGCCCGTGGACAAGATCTATTTTGCCTTTCTGATCGGGCAGGACAAGGTGTCGCTGCTGGAAGACAGCACCCAGAACGCCTGCCAGCTGACGCAGCTGACCATCTCGATGAACTGCTATGCCCCGCCGGGCGAAAACGCCATTGAGATCGCCTCGCAGGCGGAGGCGGTGCTGGACAAGGTGAACGAGCACTATTCCGGCATCATGCAGGGCTACGAGATCGGTTCGGCGGCGCTGGACGATTACCTCAAGGCGCTGAAGGTGCCGTGCAGCATGTTCTTCCGCTTTGAGCAGTGCCCGGCGTTTCAGATTTCGGGCTCGGTGATTCTGCCGTTTGCCGATTTCTTCTGCAAGACGCACGTGCTCGACGGCTCGGTGCATCTGACCGTTTCCGAACGCGAAAAGCTGAACGAACCGTTCGTCACGGGCAGCTACGTGGGCCTCGGGGCCTATAACCCGGTGACGGTGCCGCTCTCGTTCGCGCCGCGCCTCGTGCTGATCTTTCCGCAGGACGCCGCCTTTGCCGCGCTCGATTCAACCCACAACACGCTGCTCTGGCGCGCGGCGGCAGCGGCGGCGAATATGACGGACAGCACGATCACGCTTTTGCAGACGGGCTTTCGCGTCACCCAGCCGGATACGATCCCGTTCGACGGATCGATCCGCTCGCTGAACGAAACGAACCGCGTCTACTGCTACGCCGCGTTCCGCTGACGGGCGGGACGCGGGCGACTCCCGCGCGAAACGAAGCGTGCATTTCGCGCAGGGCGGGCAGACAACCAAACAACACAGCCGGATGCTCCGCAGCGGGGGATCCGGCTGTGTTTTCTTTGTTTTGTTTCTTATTCGGAAATAAGATGGCTTTTCACACCCGGAAATGCATCATTCACGAAAAAACAGCTTCAATGCTTCCGGCCTGTGCTATACTGAGCCCGGCAAACAGCCAAAGCTTATTCAGAAAGGGAGATACCTATGAAAACAACCAAACGTCTTCTGTCGATTCTGCTGGCGGCGATCCTGTTGCTTTCGTGCGTCGCGTCCGGCGCGTCGGTGCTGCCGGCGTTGGCGGCCAACGACGAACTGGCGGGAGAGGACTACAACCTCAAGCTGATGATTCCCGATATGCTGTCGTTCCAGAGCAGCGAACAGCTGCAATGGCGCTATGCACCGAATCTGACCGCCTATCCGAATCTCACAAATGTGTATCTGGCCCGCAACGAGAAGGAGGCCTGTCAGGTCTATTTCTATGAAAAGGGCGACGGCCGCGACCTGCGGCTGGAGGTGACGCCCTACGTCAACGACGCGGGCGACGTGCTGGCGCACGAAATCTTCAACGAACGCTTTTTCACCATTACCAACGTCTGGGATAAGCCGGTCGCCGAAGCGCTGGTGCCCTACGGCGGCGAGATCGTTCACGTCGATCCGGAAACCTGCGCCACCTTCTATGTGGAGCTGCGCGCGGCCAAGGATCAGACTCCCGGCGTCTACAACGCGACCTACACGCTCTATGACGGCGACGACGTGATCCGCGCCGTGGACGTGACCGCCACGGTCTGGAACTTCGCAATCCCCGAAGCGCATTACAGCACGATGATCGGCGGCCTGTATAATTCCAACTCCGGCTACGGCACGACCAAGGGCTTTTTGCAAATGAGCGGCATCCGCTTCATCGGCAATGAGATCGTGGAAGAAGACAAGGCAGAAGCCGAGCGCATCCTCGAAGGCTGGCAGGAATTCCTGCTGGACCACGGCGTCACCTGCTATGAAATGCCGCGCTTTCTGATCGACAACGACGCGAAAGAAGCAAAGCTCACGGCTGCCGACCCGCGCCGCAAGGCCGTGGCGGTTCCGCTGTTCCGCTCCGGCCCAAACGTCACCGCCAGGGGGCAATCGGTGATTGCGCAGTATCAGGCGCTGGTGGGCGACAGCGACTATCTTGCCGATAAGATGTACTTCTATCCGGCGGACGAACCGGGCTGGGCGAGCGATGAAGACGCGGCAAACACGACCGCACTCGTGAATAACATCAAGGCGCTTTGGCCCAACGCCCACATGGTGATCCCGATCAATCAGACGAAGCTCTATGACTATCAGGGACCGAAAATCCGGGAACTGACCGATATTTTCTGCCCGAATCAGGTCATGCTGAACGGCCACCAGGATGTGTATGACGACTTCACCGACGGCTCATGGCACCGCACCTGGCGCTACCTTTGCAACGACCACACCGGCTGCATCGCTTCGCTGCGCTGGGACAAGACCCCGATGGGCGTCTGCCTGCGCGCCCCGTTCTGGCAGGCGGAGGTACTCGATTCCGACGGCCTTCTGAACTGGAACATCGGCTTTGTGCCCTATCAGAGCAACGGCCAGCCCTATGACATCTGGGGCACGGAATCGATCTATCCGAAGATGGGCGGCGCCGGGATCAACGGCGAAGCGATCATCGTTTATGAAAGCAAGTCGCTCGGCCTTGACCCGGCCACGCCGATCGCCTCGCTGCGCCTGAAGCACATCAACGACGCGCAGGACGATTACGACTATCTGGAGCTGGCCAAGGAAGCCTTCGGCACCGGCGCGGATTCGCCCTATACCAAGGCGCTCAACAAGGTGTTCCAGTATTACACCTCCAAGGGCAAAAAGTACATCTTCTCCTGTGAAAAAAGCGCCTGGCCGGACGGCGGCAACTATGAATGGGTCGGCCATTACGCCATGGACTTTGTCAACGCCCGCGTGCTGCTCGGCAACGCGCTGAGCGAGGCCTGGACCACCGACGAAGCCATGCACCGGTTCGGCAGTTGGAACACCGAGGTGGAGCCCGACGCGACCCACAACGGCCTGCAGATCCGCACCTGTGCGACCTGCGGCGCGCAGGAGAGCCGCAAGCTCGACCCCGTGACCGGCTGCACCCACAGCTTTGACAGCTACACGCCCGTGGACGCCGACAGCCACAGCGCCGTCTGCACCCTTTGCGGCGAAACCGTCACCTTGCCGCATACGGCGGGCGCAGCCACGCAGGAAAACGTGGTAAATGCCACCTGCACCGCTGCGGGCAGCTATGACGAAGTGATCCGCTGCGCCGCCTGCGGCTTTGAGCTCAGCCGCGTGGCAAAGACAACGGAAAAAGCCGCGCACCAATGGAACGACGGCGCCGTCACCACCGAGCCGACCTGCACCGCGGCGGGCGTAAAGACGTTCACCTGCAAGAACTGCCCGGCAACGAAGACCGAAAGCGTTCCGGCATCCGGCCACAGCTGGAACAGCGGCACCGTCACCACGCAGCCGACCTGCACGGCGGCGGGCGTGAAGACCTACGCCTGCGCCAACTGCACCGAAACAAAGACCGAACCGGTCGCGGCCCTCGGCCACGCCTGGGGCGGCTGGGTCGTCACAAAGCAGCCGACCTGCACGCAGGAGGGCGTACAGACCCGCACCTGCACCCGCGACGGCAGCCACAAGGAGACCCTGCCCGTTGCCAAAAAAGCGCACACCGACAATGGCAGCGGTTACTGCCGCGACTGCGGCGCCGACCTCAAGGCGTCCCAGCGCTGCAAATACTGCCACCAGATCCACACCGGCCCGTTCGGCTGGCTGATCAAATTCTTCCACAGCATCCTTGCCCTGTTCAAGCGCTGATGCAGACAAAAAACGAACGCAGCCCGGCGATCGCCCGCTGCGTTCGTTTTGTTTTGCTTGTCAGATCGTGCCGCGGCGCCATTCGTTCACGATGGCGCACAGCTCGCGCAGATTGTTCATCGGCACGGCGTACCACTTGCTCGGCGCGCCGAGATGGCCCCAGTCCAGGCCGAGCTTGCGGGCGATCCGTTCGGCGCGAAAAACGTGGAAGCTGCTCGTCACCAGCGCGGCGCGGCAGCCGTTTGGGAACCGCTCGCGCAAAAGGGCGTCGGAAAACTGCAGGTTTTCCAGCGTGGAGGTCGCGCGTTCCTCCTTGACGATATGGTCTTCCGCCACGCCGCAGGAGACAAGATAGCGCCGCATGGCCTCGGCCTCGGTGACGGTTTCCTGCGGGCCCTGTCCGCCGGAAACGACAATCAGCACGCCGGGGTGTTCGTCATACCAGGCGCGCGCCTTGTCCAGCCGCCGGGCCAGGCCGACGGAAACGCGGTCGCCGCGCACGCCGCAGCCGAGAACGACCAGCGCGTCTGTTTCGTCCGCCGCGCGATCCCGGCCGCCGTAGGCCGAGAGCCCCGCCGTGAGCAGCACCAGCGCCGCCGTGCCGCAGAGCACAACCACGCGCAGCCACTTCCAAAGCCGCGCATACAGCAGTCCGCACAGCAGCAGAACCGCACCGAGCGCGAACACCAGCAGCGTGCCGAAGTTGAGGTTGGAAATAAGACAGACGTGGACGCCGTTGAGCAGCAGCGCGCCGCCCGCGGCAAGGAAGAAAAAGCGCAGGACTTTTTGCATGAAAATCCCTCCCCGTGATGGTTCTGCGTTCAGTGTAGCAGAAGCGTTGATTTCTGTCAACGCGCTTCATTATATTGTCAGAAGATTGTAAGGAAATGTTAAGAAAAGGAAAATGCCGCCCGCAGGCGGCATGGGTATGCTTATCAGAGATCAGGGCAGGTCGTCGGTGTTCTCCAGATTGTGCCAGACGCCCTGCACGTCGTCGTTGTCTTCCATCATTTCGAGCAGGCGGCCCATCATTTTGAGGTCTTCCTCGTCGGTGAGCTTCACCGTGGTGGAGGGAACGTATTCCACCTCGGCCGAGACGAATTTATAGCCCTTGGCACTCAGATCGTCGCGTACGCCGCCCAGATCGTTGGGCTCGGTGCGGATGATGAACACGTCCTCGTCGTTGATGAAATCGACGGCACCGGCTTCCAGCGCGTCTTCCATCAGCTTGTCTTCGTCCATGTCTTCGGCGTCGATCACGATCTCGCCGTAGCGGGTGAACAGGAACGACACGCAGCCGCTCTGGCCCATGTTGCCCTTGTTCTTGTCGAAATAGTGGCGCATTTCGCCGGCGGTGCGGTTGCGGTTGTCGGTCAGCGTTTCCACGATCACGGCGATGCCGGAGGGACCGTAGCCTTCATAGACGATCTCTTCATAATGGGCGCTGTTGCCTTCGCCCGAGGCTTTTTTGATGATGCGGTCAATGTTATCGTTGGGCACGTTGTTGGCCTTGGCCTTGGCAATCACGTCTTTGAGCTTGGAATTGGACGCCGGGTCGGGCCCGCCTTCACGCACGGCAATGGCGATCTCGCGGCCGATTTTGGTGAAGACCTTGGCGCGCGCGTTGTCGGTCTTTTCCTTCTTGCGCTTGATGGTGCTCCATTTGGAATGTCCGGACATAGTTTCACCTATCCTTATTTCAGATTAACATATCTACTCTACCATGAAACAGCCGTTTTGTCAAGGGCGGCCGGAGCCGGAACGGCGGCGCCGCAGAATTGACATTTCGTGAATAATATGTTAAAATTAAATTAAGAAAAATACGGAAGGAGAATCCCTATGAAAAAACGAATCCTGGCTCTGGCACTTTCCCTGGTTTTATTGCTTTCCCTTGTCCCGTTCGCTCTGGCGGCGGACACTGCAGAACGTGAACTGTGGCTGCATCTTGACAGCCGTCTGCTGCGCTACGGCTATGTGATGGCGGACGACGAAAACGAGATCGCGGTCGGCGACGTGCTTTCGGTCCATTTTCAGGACACTGCGCCCGCAACGCTCTATTGCAACGGCGAAGCCGTCTATGACTTTCCGGCGGCCGACGGCGAATACCACTATTGCGACATCCCGGCAACAAAGACCGGCACGCTCGAGCTTTCGCTGAAGCAGGGCGACAGCGAGGTGATGCACCGCACGATCACCGTGATCGCGTCGAAGGACATGTATCCGAAGGTTGTCAAACGTGCGTTTTCCGCTTTCTTCTCCTATCGGCCCGATCCGTTTTTGACAAGCATGACGCCCGAAGAAATCAAAGACGCCGCCAATCACGGCTTCCCGTTCGGCCATCCGTTTTTGCCGCTCGCGTCAATCGCCCTGCAGTTTATCAACCTGTTCAGCGCGATCTTCTCGTTCTTCCGCATCGTGCGGTAGGCCCTGCTTCAGCGCAACAAACCTTCATTGAGAAAGGATGACTTTTTATGAAAAAACGATTGTTTGCAATGCTGCTAGCCGTGACGATGCTGCTTTGCCTTGTGCCGTTTGCCGCAGCGGAAACTGTGACGCCGGAGTTCCGGCTCTC
>JAEEUW010000082.1 GCA_016290665.1 Clostridiaceae bacterium
ATCTGCAAGGATCAGTTCGGCCGCACGCACTATGAAGAGACCAACTCGGTCGGCCCGAACGAGGCGCGGATTATCCTTGACGCGATGGACGCGCTGACGGCCAGTGTGAGATAAACAAAACAGCAACAGCAGTCCCGCAGGGCATGCCCTGCGGGATCGTTCTTTATTCAGTTTCAGTCGGTGCTTCCGGCAGCGCTGCGTCGTCCTGCGGCGCGTCCGGCTGATGCGGCGGCTCTGCCGGCTGCGGCGCTTCGGCGGGCGGCTGCTGCGGAGCCTGGGCCTCCCTGGGCGGCAGGGTGATCACTTCCACCGGCGGGGCGAAGACCTCTTTTTTCGGATTCGGCGGCTCCGACACCGGGCTTTCCCGCTTCGGCGCGGGATAGAGACAGCCGATGAACACCTTGCGGCTGCGGCGCGGGAAGGCGGGCAGCAGGCGCTTTTTGTTTTTGCGCCGGCGCAGCCAAAGCACCAGCCAGACGCAAAGCATCACGCACAGGGTGAACGCCGAGACCATCAGGCCGCCGACGCCGCCGGGCACCTCGTATTTCATGGAGATCGTGTGGTTGCCCTTGCCCACGCGCACGCCGATCAGCGCGTCGCCGATCGCCACGCGGTCGTGGGGCTTGAGCGGTTCGCCGTCCAGCTCGATCAGCCAGCCGCTGTCGTCGGGAATGCTCAGATAAAGGATGCTCTTTTTCTTTGCGGTGAAGGTGCCAGTCAGCTTTGTTTCCCCGAACTCCGTCAGCGCCATGGCGCCGTCCTGCAGCTTTTCAAAGCCGCGCTCAAACAGAGCGTGATCCATCGTGCAGACCTCGAAGGTGACGTAGCCGCTTTCCTGTTCAAACGGAATCGTCACGTTGACCGCTTCGCCCTTTTCGTGGTAGCCGAGATCCAGAATGCACGGGTGCGACGCGCTGTGCTCGTGCGTGCCCAGAAAGCTCGAAATCGTGATGTTTTTGCTGCTGCCGCCGTCCACCTGGAAGTAGAGATAGAGGTTTGCGTCCTCCTGCGCCTCCAGCGTGAATGTGGCGCTGGCGTCGCTGTCCGCCTTGCGGTCCGATTTGCGGAAATAGAAGCGGCCGCCTTCCAGATCCTCGGTGAACGGGTCGACGTTTGCATAGTTGACGAACGAGAGCGGCACGCGCCGGAACAGCGTACCCTCCACGCCGGAGGCGCGGGTGAAGAAGTCCTCCTGCACCGAGAACGGGTCGGTGTCGTCGGTATTCCAGAATTCCACGTCGGGGTCGACGAGAAAACCGAGCGGCAATTCATACAGGTTGCGGAACGCTTCAAACTTGCCCAGCGTGGTCACGGGCTTGTAGTTCGGCGCGGAAAGCACGTTCGGCTCGGTGTTGTTGACCACGTAGCGGAGCGCGTGCATCATGTTGTAGACCGGCGTCTGGGCGTTGTAGGTGTAGGAGTTGATCTTGTTGCTCATCATGCCCATCCGGCTTTCGAGCTTGGCCAGCTTCTCATACGCCATGGAGGAGAACACCGAAACCCCGTTATAGCCGAACCAGCTGTTGTCCATGCGGGTGCGCAGATAGGTCAGCTCCATGCGGTAGAACCCATCCTGCTCAACGGTGTCCAGATCTTCCTTCAGCAGCCGGAAATCGTCGTAATCGCCCGCGTAGGACGACAGCGTCACCGTGTTCGGAAAGGCATGGGTGTCGCAGGCGATCACCTCGCACCCGATGGCGACGCTGACCAGCAGCGCCACCGAAGCGGCCTGGAACCGTTTGTCCTTGAACAGCGTCAGCAGCAGCGTATAGATCGCCAGCAGCGCCAGCGTGAAATAGACCGTCATGTCGGTCACGTTCTTTGACTTGATATCCTGCACGATGACGCAGAACATGCCGACGGCCGCGGCCGCGACGGCAATCTGCCGCGCCGAAAACTCATGCAGCCGCAGCAGCGTTTTGTAGGCGATCACCAGCAGCACGAACGAATACATGAACGAAAAGCGGTAGGGCAGATCGTTGGGGAAATGCAGGCCGTGCCAGACGTAGTTGAGAAAGTTGAGGTTGAATGAGGCGTAGAGCGCGCCGAGCAGCACGAGCGTGGCTGCTTTTTCTTTTTTTGAAATCGAATGTGTGAAGAAATACAGCGGCGCCAGAATCAGCGTGAGCGCGCCGCAATAGACGTTGGGCAGCACGTCGTCGCCGCTGGAGCGGATGGTCGTTTCCAGCGCGGTGAAATGGTTGGCGAAGAAGTCGAAAATGGTGAAATAGCTTTTGACGTCCTGCGGAAAGGTGCCGCCCGTGGCGGAGCAGTTCTGCAGAATGCGGTAGGTCGGCAGCAGCACGCAGGCCATCAGCCCCGCCGCGCCGACCGAAGCCAGTGCGAACAGCGCCCCGGCGCGCAGGAAGCGGTTGTTCTTCAGCGCGGAACCGAACGACCGGTGTCGTTTGGCGTAGCCCGCGTTCACGGCGGAAGAGAACGAATAGCGCGAAAAGAAATAATAGAGGAAATAGAGCACCGAAAAGATGCAGAGCATGTAGCTCATGTAGTAGTTGGAGAACATCGAAAGCGCCAGCGTACCGAGATAGAGCCCGTTCTTTCCCTCGTCGATGATCCGCTCGATTCCGTAGAGCAGCACGGGCAGCAGCACCATCGCGTCCAGCCACATCACGTTCCAGTAATAGGCGAGCATATAGGCGCAGAAGGCATAGAGCAGACCGAACGAAGCGCTCAGCAGGGAGTGCGAACGCACCGAACGCTTGAGATACCAGGTGAACGCCCCGGCGGAAAGCGCGGCCTTGATCAGTATCATGGCGGCGATCGCCTCCGGTACGTGCTTGTGGCCGAAGAAGACGACGATGGCGCCGATCGGGCTGGAAAGGTAGTTGAAATAGTTGCCGAGGAAACAGGCGCCGAGGCCGCTCGTCCAGGAATAGGTCAGCGAGCCGTGGCCGAAAATCCGGTCATAGAGCTCGGCAAACAGCGGCCCGTACTGGTGATACAGGTCCATGCGCAAAATGGAATTGTCGCCGATCGGGAACATCTGCGTGCAGAAATAGACGATCAGCATACCCAGAGCGCCCATGCCGCACGCGAGCAGCACGAACCGGTTCCGGTGCAGCAGGGGATAGCGCTGCAGCTTCATAAGACCCCTTCTTTCGCTTCGAATTCAACATCTTATATATCATACATGATTTTCCATGCCGGTTCAAGCGTTTTCACAGTTTTGAAACAGAAAATTCATGAGGTCCCGCACGTTCTAAGCGCCCGCGCCCCGGCATAGGGTTTTGGTGAAAGGGGGCTTCGGCATGGATCAGAGCTTTGAACGCGCGGTCTCGTTTTTGCCGCCTGCGCTGAAAACGGCGCTTTTGCGGACGGACGAGCTGTTGAAGGGCCAGACGTTTGAAATCCGGCTGCGCGCCGACCGGCCCGTGGTGCTGTTCGGCGCGTTCGGCAGCGTGCTGCTGCAGCGGGGCGGAGGCGTCAGCGCCTTTGGGCTCGACACGGCGCTGTTCTGCACCGCCGAGCAGCTGAACGACAGCTTTCACCGGCTGTGCAACTATTCGGTTCACGCCCATATCCGTTCCATGACCCGCGGCTTTGTCACAACGCCGGGCGGCGACCGGGTGGGCGTGGCCGGCACGGCGGTCTGCGACGACGAGGGGCGCGTCGTTTCGGTGCGCGACGTCACGTCGCTGAACGTGCGCGTCTCGCGTGAAAAGCCGGGCTGCGCCGCGGCGCTGCTGCCGCTGTTTGCCGACCCGGAGACGCAGGGCGTGCTCCTGGCCGGCGCACCGGGCGCGGGCAAGACGACTTTGCTGCGCGATCTTGCGCTGCAGCTTTCGGCGTTTGCGGGCGGCTTTTGCCAAAAGGTGGCCGTGCTGGATCCGCGGCAGGAGCTGTTCGGCCGCGACGGCGCCGGCGGCATGAACTGCGACGTGTTCCGCGGCTATCCGAACGCGCTGGCCGTTCCCATGGCGGTGCGCACGATGTCGCCGCAGTGGATCGTCTGCGACGAGGTGGCGACGGCGGAAGAAGCCCGCGCCATCGAAACGGGCGCGAACACCGGCGTGCGGTTTGCGGCAAGCATCCACGCCGGCTCAAAAGCGGAGCTGCTGGCGCGGCCGCTGTTCCGCTTTCTGGCGGAGCGCTGCGGCTTTTCCCGCGTGGTGCTGCTGCGGGGCGCCGCCGCACCGGGGCAGGTGGAAACGATTCTGAAACGGGAGGAACTGTTTTGTGAACTGGACGGCTGCAGCGGCGGCGCTGTGTCTTAGCGCGTGCGCAGGGTTCTGGGGCGCCGCTTTGCTGAAAAAGCGCGCCCGCGCGCTGCAGACGCTGGTGCTGCTGCTGGAACGGCTGGAGCTGGAGCTCGGCTTTTCCCGCGCCCCGCTGCCGGACATGCTGCTGCGGCTGCAGACGGAACCGCCGTTCGATTCGTTCGGGCTGCTTTCGGTCTGCTGCGGCCGGCTGCGGGCCGGGGAGCCGCTGCGCGACGCGTGGCTGGCCGGGACGCAAACGCTCCGGCCGGTGCTGCGGGACTGGGAATGCGTGCGGCTGCGGGCGGCGGGCGACCTCCTCGGCGCGACCGACCTTCCCGGTCAGCAAAAGCTGCTGCTTGAGCTGCTCGCGTTTTTGCGCCCGTGCCGGGAGCAATCGCTGCGGCAAAGCGCGGCGGGCGGGCGGCTGTGCCGCGTCTGCGGGCTTTGCTTCGGGTGCACCTTGTTTATTATGATCCTTTAACGGAGATTATCCATGGAAATTGAACTGATCCTCAAAATCGCTGCGGTGGGCGTGCTCGTGTCGGTGCTCAACCAGATTCTGCAGCGGGCCGACAAGGGCGAGTATACCACGCTGACCACTCTGATGGGCGTGATACTGGTGCTGCTTCTCATCTTGCCGCAGATCACCGCGCTGTTCGACGCCGTGAAGGAGCTGGTCTCGTTTTGAACGCCGCGCTGCAGCTGGGCGCGCTGGCGCTCGCGGCGGCGGTCCTTTCCGTCGCGGTCCGCGCGCAGCGTCCCGAATTCGTGCTGCCGCTGCAGATTGCTGCCGCGGCGCTGCTGATTCTTGCGGTCTTGCCGGGCGTCAAAGAGGGGTGGCAGACGCTGGCGCAGACCTTTTCGCGTCTGGCCGTGCCGCAGGGCGTGACCGCAGCGCTTTGCAAGGGGGCGGCGGTCTGCTTGGTCACGCGGCTGTGCGCGGCGTTTTGCAAAGACAGCGGCAACGAAGCGCTCGCGGCGGTGCTGCTGTTTGCCGGGCGGGTCGGCACGCTGCTGCCGGCGCTGCCGCTGCTGCAGGAGGTGCTGGAGATCGTGCAGGGATTTGCCGGATGAAACGGCTCATGTTTTGTTTTTTGCTTTCGGCGCTGCTTCTCGGGTGCGCCCTTTCCGCCGTCGCCGCGCAGGACGAGCTGTCGCAGGCCGCCGCCTCAGCCGGAGAAGCGTTTTCTTCGCTGCTGGACGACGACACGGCGGACACGCTGGAAAGCTTCGGCTTTTCCGGCTTTTCGTCCGACGGGGTATTCGATCTGTCGTGGGGCGGCGTGCGCGCGTTTTTTGCAGCCACGCTGCGCGAATCGCTGCGATCGCAGGGCCGCGCGTGCGCGCTGGCGCTGGCGCTGCTTTTGCTGGTCGCCTGCCTGCGGGCGCTGCTGCAGCCGGAGAGCGAAAACGGCGCCTTCGATCTGCTGTCGCTGTGCGCTGTCACGGTGCAGATGGCGGCCATGCTGCACACCTATGTGTCCGCGGCCGCCGCGCTGCTGCAGAAGGCAGGCGGCCTGATGCAGGGCTTCGTACCGGTCTACGCGGGGCTGCTCGCGTTTTCCGGCCATCCCGGCGCGGCGCTCGGCTATCAGACGCTTTGCTTTGCGCTGGCGCAGGGAATCTCGTGGTTCGCCGCGCGGCTGTTCGTGCCGCTGCTCGGGTTCTTTTTCTGCCTCGGCGTCTCGTTTTCGCTGAACGACGCGATCCGCACGCCGGCCTTTCTCTCGGCGGTCAATAAGGCGTCCGCGCTGAGCCTCGGTCTCGCCTCCGGCGTGTTTGCCGGGGTGCTGACGATCCGTCAGGTGCTTTCGGGCGCGGCGGATTCCGCGTCGCTGCGGGGCGCGCGCTTTCTGGTCGGTTCGCTGGTTCCGGTGGTCGGCTCCGCCATGAGCGACGCATATTCCGCCGTGCTGTGCAGTATAGATCTGATAAAGGGCTCGGCGCTGGTGTTTTTGTTCGCGGCGCTGCTGGCGCTGCATCTGCCGGTGCTTTTGCAGCTTCTGATCGCCAGGGTCTGCTGCGGCGCGCTCGCGTCGCTGGCAGAGATGTTCGGAGAAGCAAGGCTGTCGGTGCTCTATCAGACCTTTGCGGCCGGCGTGCGGCTGCTGCTCGTGTGCAGCGTCTACGAAGGGTTTCTGCTGCTGGTCTCCACCGGCCTGACGCTGCAGCTGCGGCAATGAAGGAGGGCTCTTATGGAATCGCTGCGTGACTGGGTGCTGCTGCTGGGCGGCACGGCGCTGCTTTCCGCGGTCATCGGCGCGCTGGCGCCGCCCGGGGCAAAGCAGGCGTTCCGCGTGCTTTGCGCGGTTTCGGTGCTCTATGCCGTGCTGCTGCCGCTGCGCGGGTTTTCCCTTGCTTCGCTTGACCTGGAGGGACTTTTGCAGCCGCAGACGCAGACGCAGGAGGCGGCGGACGCGCGCGCGCAGGACGCCGCTTTGCTCGCGGCGCAGATCACGCTGCGGCAGGAAATCGAAGGCGCGCTGCAGCGGGCGGGACTGACGCAGCTTGCGGTCGAAGTGCGGTGCGCGCGCTTTGACGACGGCATTGCGCCGGCGCAGATCACGCTGCGCGGAACGGGCGACAGGGCGGCTGTTCTCAGCGCTCTGCAGCCGTTTCTGACGGCGCACACACGCTGGACGCTGACGGAGGGGGCACATGACGACTGAATCGATCAGACGCAGACTGGAGCGCTGCAGGGCTTTGCTCAAGCAGGATAAAAAGCTGCTGCTTTTGCTGTGCGGCGCCGCGGTGCTGTCGGTGCTGCTGCTGTTGCCCGCCGGCGAAAAGCACAACAAAGCCCAGCCGGAGCAGCCCCTGGCGCAGACGACGCAAACGCTGGAGGCCGAGCTCTGCGACCTGCTGGGCGCCATCGAGGGCGTGGGCGACGTGCGGGTGATGCTGCGCACGGCGTCGTCGGGCGAAACCGTCTATGCCGCAAACACCGACGGCGCGGCCGAAACGCGCGACGCGCAGACGAGCAAAAAAGAAAAAAACAGCGTGGTGATCGTGAAAAACGCGCAGGGCGAAGGCGGGCTGGTCGTCAAAACGACCTTGCCCGCCGTCACCGGAGCCGCCGTTGTCTGCAAGGGCGGCGGCGATCCCGTGGTGCGCGCGCGGGTGACGGAAACGATCCGGGCGCTGTTCGGCTTATCCACCAATCATATCAGTGTCATGCCGATGTAACGGCAGACGAAGGAGGCAATCATTCTATGGCAAACAAAAAACGGCAGATTCTGGCGGCGTCGCTGGTCGCCGCGCTGGCGCTTGCGGTCGCGGTCAACTGGTACTATACCCGTTCCGCGCCCGAAGCCGGCGGGACCGGGCAGGCCGAGGTGCAGGGCAGACTGGGCGATTCGCTGCTGGTGGCCGGCACGGTGCAGCAGGACGAAACGGGCGAAGCGGTGCAGACCGCCGGCCGGGCAAAGCAGTATTTTTCCGACGCGAAGCTGCAGCAGGCGCAGGCCCGCGACTCCGTCCGCGATGAGATCCGGGCGCTGGTGGAAAGCGAGACGCTGGACGAAAGCGGCAAGGAAAAGCTGATGAAGCTGCTGACGGCGCTTGACAGCCGACAGAAACGCCAGAACGACTGCGAAACGCTGCTCAAGGCAAAGCTCGGCGGCGAATGCGTGGTGGTGCTCGGCGACGAAACGGCCGAGGTGGTCGTGGAGCCCGGCACCGTCAACGAGACGACGTCGCTGCAGATTGCCGAGATTCTTGCGAAGCACGCGCAGGTCACGTCCGACAATCTGACGATCATTGAAGCGAAGGAGACCGCACCGGCAGAAGATGTGAAAAAATAAAAGCAAAAACAGTTGTTATTATGCAAATACTGTGTTATAATAATAAAGCTTATGTATAAAATTGCAACCGCAGGAAAGGGCAGGATCGTATGAAACGACACGAAGCAAGAGAGGTCGCCTTCATCATCATTTTTGAAAAAAGCTTTCAAAGCGAAACGCCGCTGGACGAGATCATCGACAGCGCGGCGGAATCGGAGTTCTTTGAAGTCAACCAGTTCGTGACCCGCACGGTGCGCAGCGTGTTCGACCATCTGACGGACATCGACGGCACCATCGAGCAGTATCTAGTCGGCTGGTCCAAGGAGCGGCTGTCGCGCGTGGCGCGGGCCGTGCTGCGCCTGGCGGTCTATGAAATTCTGTTTTCCGACGTGCCCGACGGCGTTGCCATCAACGAGGCGGTGGAGATCACCAAAAAGTATTCCGAACAGAAGGAAGCCGCCTATATCAACGGCGTGCTCGGCTCCGTGGCGCGGGCCAAACAGGTATGACGGCTTTTCTCGGCTTCGACACCAGCAACTACACGACCTCGGCGGCGCTCTTCTTCCCCGAAACGGGGGAGATCCGGCAGGAAAAGAAGCTCCTGCCCGTGCCGCAGGGACAAAAGGGGCTCAGGCAGAGCGACTGCGTGTTCCACCACACGGTGCAGCTGCCACAGGTGACCGAAGCGCTGCTTGCTTCGCCTGCGGCGCCGGCCGCCGTCTGCGCGTCCGCCGTGCCGCGGATGCAGACCGGCTCCTATATGCCGTGCTTCCTGGTCGGCGTCGCCGCGGCAAAGATCGCCGCAGGGACGAACGGCGTGCCGTATTATGAAACGTCGCACCAGCACGGCCACATCGCCGCCGCCGCGTTCGGCGCGGGGAAGCCCGAACTGCTGAACAGGCGCTTTCTGGCGTTCCACGTCTCCGGCGGCACCACGGAAGCGGTGCTCGTTGAACCGGACGAGGCGGAAATCTTCCGCTGCACGCTCGTGGCGGAATCGCTTGATCTCAAGGCGGGGCAGGCGATCGACCGCGCCGGCGTCATGCTCGGCCTTCCGTTTCCCTGCGGGGCGGCGCTGGAACAGCTGGCCGCCGAAAGCGACCGCGTGTTCCGCATCCGGCCTACGCTGCGCGAAGGCTGTCCGAGCTTGTCCGGCATCGAAAACAAGTGCAAAGCCATGCTGGACCGGAACGAACCCGCAAAAGACGTCGCTGCGTTTTGTCTGCAGTCGGTCGCGGCCGCACTCGAAGCCATGACGGAGCACCTGCTGGGGCAATACGGCGAGCTGCCGCTTCTGTATGCGGGCGGCGTCATGTCGAACGCAATGATCCGCGACCGCTTCACGGCGCGCTTCGGCGCCCATTTTGCGCCGCCGGCGCTTTCGGCCGACAACGCCGCGGGCGTTGCGATTCTCGGATATCTGAAACACGAACGAAGGTGAATCCATGTCGTCTGTCTTGACTGTTTCCCAGATCAATACATACCTCAAGGCCGTTCTGGACGGCGACGACAATCTGCAAAACATCTTTGTGGTCGGCGAAATCTCGAACTTCACCAACCACTACCGCACCGGCCACTTCTATTTCACGCTCAAGGATGAGAGCGCCGCGCTCAAGGCGGTCATGTTCCGCTCGGCGGCGCAGCGGCTGCGCTTTCTGCCCGAAAACGGCATGCGCGTCGTCATCCGCGGCAGCATCTCGCTGTTCCCGCGCGACGGCGTCTATCAGCTCTATTGCGAGGATATGCAGCCGGACGGCGCGGGCGCGCTCAGCGTGGCGTTTGAACAGCTCAAGCAAAAGCTCGGCGAGATGGGGCTGTTTGACGACAGCCATAAAAAGCCGATTCCGGCCTGTCCCGCGCGCATCGGCGTGGTCACGTCGCCCACGGGGGCAGCCATCCACGACATCCTGACCGTGCTGGAACGGCGGTTCCCGCTCGCGGAGGTGATCCTCTGCGGCGTGCAGGTGCAGGGCGAGGCGGCCGCCGGCCAGATTGCGCAGGCGATTGAACGCTTCAACGCGCTGAAAGCCGCGGACGTGCTGATCGTCGGCCGCGGCGGCGGCTCCATCGAAGACCTCTGGGCGTTCAACGAAGAGGTGGTGGCCCATGCGATCTATAACAGCGCCATCCCCGTGATTTCCGCCGTGGGGCATGAGACCGATTTCACCATTGCCGACTTCACGGCCGACCTGCGTGCGCCGACGCCCTCCGCCGCGGCGGAGCTGGCGGTGCCCGATACGCGCGAGCTGCTGTTTGCGCTCGACACGCTGCTTGACCGGATGGCCGGCGCGCTCTACGGCCGGCTGAGCGACCTGCAGCAGACGGCGCAGGTGCTCTCGCACCGGCTGAAAGCCTGCAGCCCGCAGGCAGGTCTCGCGCTGCGCGGACAGGAGCTGCTGCGGCAGCGCGAACGCCTGCTGCAGTGCGGCAGGACCATGCTGCGCCCCTATGCGGACGCGCTGGGCACGCTGACCGCGAAGCTGGAAATCACAAGCCCGCTCCGGACCCTTGCCCGCGGCTACGCGCTTTGCGAAGACGAGACCGGCGCTCTGGTGCGCCGCGCCGCAGCCGCAAAGCCCGGCCGCCCGCTGCGTGTGCGCTTTGCCGACGGCAGCGCGCAGTGCACGGTGGACGCGGTGGAACCCGAATCTGACTAAACGAAAGGAAGTCCCGAAATGGAACAGTATACGCTCGATACCGCCATGCTGCGGCTCAAAGAAATCCCCGAGATC
>JAEEUW010000083.1 GCA_016290665.1 Clostridiaceae bacterium
CATCGAGGTGCCGCAGGTGGAGTTCGACAAACTTTCGAGCGAAGCGCCCGGCGAATCCTCGGCGTCGATCCGCAAACGCGTCAACGCCGCGCGGAAGGTTCAGCAAGCCCGCCTTTCCGGCAGCGGCATCACCTGCAACGCCAAGATGACCGCCGCGCAGACGCGGCACTTCTGCCGGATTGACGACGCGGGCAGGCGGCTGCTGGAGCGCAGCTTCGATCAGCTCGGCCTTTCCGCCCGTGCCTACGACAAGATTCTGCGTGTGGCGCGCACCATCGCCGACCTGGAGGGCAGCGAAGCCATCACGACGGCCCATCTGGCGGAGGCCGTGCAGTACCGCGCGCTGGACCGCAAATTCTGGAAAGCGTAACGCAACTTTTACATATAAGGAGGCAGATCCCATGGAACTCAAGCAAAAGCTCTCATTCGGCCTGATGCGCCTGCCGCTCAAAAACAAACTGATTCAGACCGCCGTTGACCACGCCGCCTTCTGTGAGATGGCGGATGCGTTTCTCGCGGCAGGCTACCGCCATTTTGACACGTCAATCGTCTATCACGGCGGCGCCAGCGAGACCGCGTTCCGCGACTGCGTGGCAAAGCGGCACCCGCGCGACAGCTTCACGATCACCGACAAGATGCCGATGTTTCTCATCAAGCACAAAAGCATGCTCGAGCCGACGTTCAAAAAAGAGCTTGCCCGCTGCGGCGTCGAGTATTTCGACTACTACTGGCTCCACTCGCTGAACGCTAAAAGCTATGAAACCTGCGAAAAGGTCGGCGCGTTCGAATGGCTGGAGGAGAAGAAACGGGAAGGCCGCGTGCTGCATACCGGCTTTTCGTTCCACGACTCCGCCGAGGTGCTCGACAGAATTCTGACAAAGCACCCGGAGGTGGAATACGTACAGCTGCAGATCAACTATCTGGACTGGGAAGACGAAAAGGTGCAGTCGCACCTTTGCTATGAAACGGCGCGCAGACACGGCAAGCGCATCATGATTATGGAGCCCGTCAAGGGCGGCGCGCTCGCCGACGTGCCGGAAACGGTGCGTCTGATGCTGGAAAAGGCGGATCCCTCCCTTTCCCCCGCCGTCTGGGCGCTGCGTTTTGCCGCCTCGCTTGAAGGCGTCGACTTCGTGCTTTCCGGCATGAGCACACAATCGCAGCTGGAAGAAAACACGGCCGCCTTTGAGAAGATGGCGCCGCTGACGCAGGAGCAAACGGCGCTGCTGCTGCGCGCGGCTGAGGTCATCCGTTCCGGCATCGAAATTCCGTGCACGGCGTGCCGCTACTGTGTGGACGCCTGTCCGATGGAGCTTGCCATTCCGGACTATTTTTCGGCGTTCAACGCCTATCAGGGCAACAAAAAGAAGGCTGCGGAGGACTTTGAGACCCACGCTGCCGACCACGGCCGGCCGGGCGACTGTATTGCCTGCCGCGCCTGCGAGAGCCACTGTCCGCAGAATCTGCCGATTGCTGACCTGATGGTCAGGGTGAAGGAACGGTTCGAAGGGTAAAGCACAGCAAAAAAACAATCCGGCGTAACGAAACGCCGGATTTCTTTTTGTTATGTTTCAGCTTACAAGCGCGGGCACCAGCGAGATGGAGAACGCCAGCAGATACTGCGCAATGTAATAGGTCAGGTGATTAATGAAGAAGTTCATCGGCGTGTTCTTCTCCTTCGGGCCGAAATACATCGGAGACAGAATCAGGTCGGAGATCAGGAACATCACGCCGCCCACGGCGCAGCAGATGAACCGCGGCTGCTTTGTGCAGACAGCGGCCAGTATGCTCGTACCGGCCATACCGGCAACGACAAGACCGTAAAGCATCACGGTGATCTTGAACTCCCCGAAGTGCTGCTTCGTCGGCTTTTCGGAGATCAGCACGAACGCACTGACAAACGCCGCGAACAGCGCCGGAATCCAGAGATATTTCAGCTCAAGGCCGTAGTTGCGGGCGTCCAGAATGATGGCCGGGATGTAAAACAGATGGCCGATGGCAAAGCTGATGAAGCCGGCGTAGAGATACTTTTTGTCGTCCGCGGGATAGACCCACTTCTGATCCAGATAAATGTCGCCGAGCATACCGAACACCAGACCCGCAAGGATCAGGATGCCGTAGCGGAACTCAGACGGCTGTTTCACAAGCGCGATCACAGCGGTGATGATAAAGAACGCGCTGATCGCATTCTTCAAAAACACGCCGCCCACGCTGCGCTGCTTGCGGCATTTGATCACAAACAGAACGAAAAACACAAGACCGATTGCAATGGACGCATAAATCATAATCGTTTTCCCCTTTTCTTAAAAATTGTTTTCTCCCATATATGAAGTCCCGGCGTTTACTCCGAGATCTCGATACCGCGTTCCTTGCGCATGACGGCAAGCTCTTCGGTGATCTTCTTTTTCTTGTCGCCCACAATGTCATAGAAGAACAGCGGAATGGCGCAAAGCAGCAGGCTGATGCCGGGCACGATGGACACGAGGGCGTACATGCCGAAATTCTGGCCGGCGGTCATGGAGTTGGCGATGGTGAGCGCCGCGGAGGGATCGGCCGCGTTGAGGTTCTTCGGGTCGATCCTGACGATCAGGTACATCGCAATGATCATGACCGTGGCAAAGGCGTTGCCCAGCTTGTTGACGAACGACTGGCACGCGGAGCCCAGCGCGTTGTCGCGGTGGCCGGTCTGCCATTCCATGTAGTCGATGCAGTCGAACACCATGGCGCCCGAAACGTTGTTGATGACGCCGAGCGGGATCGCGGAAATAATCATGAACGGGATGCAGAACATCAGGTTCTTGGTGAACCAGCCCACCAGCAGCGTGACGCACGAAGCGCCGAAGCCGATCAGGCACGAGGAGATCATCAGTGTGCGGTATTCAAAGCGCTTGAACAGCTTGGGCAGGAAGATCATGGCGCCGAACATGCCGATGGCCGCGCAGATCTGAATGATCATCTGAATCTTCGACATATTGGCTGAAAACTGCTCCACGGTCGCCGTGTTGCGGTCGATGCCGATATAGAAGCCGGCATAGCGGGCCACGTGCGGCGCGGCCGACTGCAGCATGTAGCGGCCGAACGAAAGCGAACCGGCCAGAACAACCAGCATCAGGGGCTTACACTTGAGAATGCGCGAAAGCGCAGAAGGCTCCCCGGGCGCGCGCTTGGTGGAGTTGGGATGGACGACACGCTCCTTGATGTTGAACGATGAGAGCACGAACAAAGGCATGCCGATCAATGACATGGAGATTGCCATAATGGCGTATTTCGTGGCGGAATCACTGATAAAAAAGCCCACGATAATCGGCAGCGCCACGGTGACCGCGGAGCCGATGCCGCCCACGGTACGGCCGTAGGAGATGATGACGCCGCGCTCCGCCGGGTTGGGAGTCATCACGTTCGGGAAGCTCCAGAACGGCACGTCGGACGAGGTATAGATCATGCCCCAAAGGACGTAGACGACGGCGACGTAGACGTACAGCAGCGTGCTCTGGCTGCCCGGCTCAAAGCCGATGGGCCGCAGGAACATGAGGATCGTCAGCGCGGCGATCGGGATCGCCGTAAAGACGGGATAGGGCCGCATACGGCCCCAGCGAGTCGTATGGCGGTCGACGATCATACCCATGAGCGGGTCGTTGACCGCGTCCCAGACGCGTGCCAGCAGCATCAGCATGATGACGAACCACGGCGTCAGCATGAGCACGTTCATGTAAAAATCCGTGATGTAGCTCGACATGCAGCTGTAGACGAGGCCCTGGCCGAGTGCCGCAACGGCATAGGTCACAGATTCTTTTTTGGTCACATACTTTTTCTGTTCCATGATATCCTCCTTTTAATCACGCTGAGGCCGCCCTTCCACGTCTGCGGCGAAAGCAGCACCAGCATGGGGAATAACTCGAGTCTGCCGGCAAGCATGTCAAAGATCAGCACGATCTTCGACAGCGGCGAAAACATGGCGTAATTGCCGCGCGGACCGACCAGACCGAGACCGGGTCCGATGTTGTTCATGGTGGCGGCGACCGCCGTCAGCGAGGTGTCGATGTCGAATTCGTCGAAGCAGATCACCAGCACGCTGAACACGTAGATCAGAATCAGCAAAACGAAATAGGAAACCGTGCCCCTGAGCACGTCGTCGCCGACCCTTTTTTTATCGAGCTTCACAATATTTACGCCGCGCGGATGCACGATGGAAAGGATCTCGCGCACCGAGCTTTTGAACAGCAGAATCAGGCGCGAAACCTTCATGCCGCCGCCGGTGGAGCCCGCCATGGCGCCGCAGAACATCAGGATAAAGAGCAGATAGCGCGACACCTGCGGCCACTGGTTGAAATCGTTGATGGCAAAACCCGTCGTGGACATCACCGTGGCGACCGAAAACGCGGCGTTGTGGAACGCGTGGAACAGATGGCCGCTGTGGAAGGGCCGGTAGATGTTCCAGGTAATGACGGCGACGGAGAGCGCATAAATGCCGAGATACCAGCGCAGCTCTTCGCTTTTGAGCGCCTGCTTCGGCCGTTTGGAAAGCAGTAGATAATAGATCGAAAAGTTCGTGCCGAACAGCACCATGAACACCGTGACGACGCCCTGGATATAGTAGCTCTGATAAAAGCCGATACTCGCGTTGCGGATGGAAAAGCCGCCCGTGCCGGCCGTGGCGAACGCCGTGGTAATGGAATCGAACCACGGCATGCCGCCCGCCAGAAGCAGCATCGCTTCCAGAATGGTCAGCGAAATATAGATCGAATAAAGGATCACGGCCGTCTGACGCACGCGGGGCACCAGCTTTTCCACCGAGGGGCCGGGGCTTTCCGCCTTCATCAGCGACATGATATGACCGCCCGTCAGCGGCACGATGGCGATCAGGAACACCAGCACGCCCATGCCGCCGATCCAGTGCGAAAAGCTGCGCCAGAACAGCGAGCAGTGCGAAAGCGCCTCCACGTTCGTCAGGATGCTGGCGCCGGTGGTGGTGTAGCCGGAGGCCATTTCAAACACGGCGTCGAGATAGGAGGGAATCTCCCCAGTCAACAGGAACGGCACGGCGCCGTCGAGCGAAAGCGCCAGCCACGCGAGCGCCACCGTGACGAAGCCTTCGCGCACGAAAAAGACGGTGCGCTTCGGCTTTTTGAGCGTCAGAAGGATGCCGCAGACGAGCGAAAGCGCCATCACGAGCGCATAGGCCTTCCACTGGCCTTCTCCGTAGAAGACGCCGACCGCCACGGGCAGCAGCAGACAGATGCTCTGAATGTTCAGCACCCAGCCGAGCAGATAAAGAATCATGCGGTAATTCATGACAACAGACCTTTATGCAAGAATATCCTTGAAATCGTTCATACCCTTGTTCGTGGTGACGACCACAACGGTGTCGCCCAGCTGCACGCTGTCGCGGCCGCCGGGGATCAGAATTCTGCCGTGGCGCGAAATGCAGCAAAGCAGAACGTTTTTCTTGAGCTTCAGGTTCATCAGCTCCACGCCGATCGCGTCGGACTCCGACCGGATGTTGAATTCCAGCGCCTGCGCCTTGCCGCCGATGATGTTATAGAGCGTCTGCACGTTGGAGCCGGTGGTGTTTCCAAGCGCGCGGACGTAGCTGAGGATCATCTCCGCCGTGATATACTTGGGATAGATCACCGAGCCGAGGTTCAGCTGGTCGATGATGCCCTCAAAGTTCAGCTTGTTGATCTTGGTCACGGTCTTGGCGCGGAAGTTCGATTCCACATAGAGCGACAGCATGATGTTCTCTTCGTCGATGTCGGTGATGGAGGCGAAGCCGTCCGCGGCCTCAATGCCCTCCTCCAGCAACAGGCTCTGGTCGCTGCCGTCGCCGTGGATGATGGTGACGCCCGCCGGTAGCAGCTGATTGAGCGTTTCACAGTGCTCCTTGTCGATCTCGATGATCTTGACGTGGAAGCCGATATCGTCCAGCCGTCTGGCCAGATAATAGGAAATCTTGCCGCCGCCGACGATCATGATTTTTTTGATATGCTCCTTGGCGAATCCGGCTTTTTTAAAGAAGCGCGAAACTTCCTTGCGGCTGGCCACAAACGAGATTTTGTCGCCCGCCAGCAAAAGATCGTCGCCGGTGGGGATGATGACGTCGCCGTCGCGCTCGATGGCGCAGATCAGCACCTTGCCCGAAAGATTGCCAAGCGCCTGCCGGATCGGCTGACCGGCAAAGGGCGAATGGGCGGGCAGAATCGTCTTGAGCAGATCGATGCGGCCGCGGGCAAAGGTATCCACCTCAATGGCCGAGGGAATGGAAAACAGGCGCGCGATCTCGTTGGCCGATTCCAGCTCCGGGTTGATCAGCATATTGATGCCGAGCTTTTCCTTGATGAAGCCGCGCTCAGTGATATAGTCCGGGTTGCGCACGCGGGCAATGGTCTTGCACTGGGTCGATTTCTTGGCGATCAGGCAGCAAAGCAGGTTCAGCTCGTCCGACCCGGTCATGGCGATGAACATATCGGCATATTCAATGCCGGCGTCCTGCTGCACGCGGTGCACCACGCCGTTGCCGGTGACGCCCATCACGTCGCACTGCGCGGTGACGTGCTTGACGGCTTCTTCGTTGGTATCGATCACGGTGATATCGTGGCCTTCGGCGGCCAGCTGTTCGGCAAGCGTGGAACCGACCTTGCCGCATCCGACAATGATGATATTCATAAATAACCTCAGATCTCCGATTCAGCGGCCATACTGCCGCATAATACTCTAATACATCATACCATATTTTTTCTCAATTTTCCATTTATTGTGCTCTCTTTTTGAATTTTTTGTGTAGAAAAATTGACAAAAATTTTGTTCGTTTTCACAAAACGCGGCGACCCGCTTGCTTTTCTCCGCCGTTTGCTGTATCATCAAAAAGAAGAGACACGAAGAAAGGATGAGTGAATATGCAACACGTTTCCGATTCTTTCCGCGCCCTGTTTGCCGTCGGCACCGCGCCGAAGAGCGACCCCCGCTGCGTGATCATCCGCGGCAAGCTGCGCGTCACCGTTCTGACGAAGCGCCTGCTGCGCCTGGAGACCGCCAAAAACGGCACCTTCTGCGACGCGCCGACCCAGAAGGTCTGGTTCCGCGACTTTGACCGCCCGCGCTTTTCGGTGGAGGAAAGCGGCAGCCGGATGACCATCCGCACGACCGACTGCATCTTTCAGATCGACCTCGGCAAGCGCGCGCTGACCGCCGTCACGTTCAAAGACGGCCGAACCGTGACCGAGTTCAAGGCCGGCAACCTCAAGGGCACCTACCGCACGCTGGACGGCGTGAACGGCGACCACGCGCTGGAGGACGGCCTGATGAGCCGCGGCGGCGTCTCTTTGCTGGACGACAGCGACAGTTGTCTGCTGGCCGAGGACGGCTCCGTTTTGCCGCGTCCCGACGGCGGAAGCGACGTCTACTGCTTCGCCTACGGCAACGATTACCGCGGCTGTCTGCGCGATTTTTACCGCTTGTGCGGCCCCGCGCCGCTGGTGCCCCGCTGGTGCCTCGGCAACTGGTGGAGCCGCTACAAGGCCTATACCCAGCAGGAGTATCTCGACCTCATGCAGCGCTTTCACGACGCAGAGATTCCGCTGACCGTCGCCACGATCGACATGGACTGGCACTGGGTCAAGGTCGGCGAAAAATTCACCAAAGAGCAGCTCGGCCTGAAGAACGCGCCGCAGCGCCGCCTGCGCGACATCTTCAGTGGCCTCGGCTGGACCGGCTACAGCTGGAACACCGACCTGTTCCCCGACTACAAGGCCATGCTGCGGCAGCTCCACGACATGGATCTCAAGGTCACGGTCAACCTGCACCCGGCGCAGGGCGTGCGGCCGTTTGAAGATATGTATGCCGAAATGGCGCGCGCCATGGGCGTGGACCCGACCACGAACCGCACCATCCGCTTCGACATTGCCGACCCCAGGTTCTGCGAAGCCTATTTCAACATTCTGCATAAGCCCTATGAGGAAGACGGCGTCGACTTCTGGTGGATCGACTGGCAGCAGGAAAAGACCACGTCAGTGCCCGGCCTTGACCCGCTCTGGGCGCTGAACCATTACCACACGCTGTTTTCGGCCCGCGGCGGCAAGCGGCCGCTGATTCTTTCACGGTTTGCCCAGGCCGGGTCGCACCGCTATCCGCTGGGCTTTTCCGGCGATACGGTCATCACGTGGAAGAGTCTCGACTTCCAGCCCTATTTCACGGCGAACGCCGCCAACGTGGGCTACACCTGGTGGAGCCACGACATCGGCGGCCACATGCTCGGTTCGCGCAGCGACGAGCTTTATGCCCGCTGGGTGCAGTTCGGCCAGTATTCCCCCATCATGCGGCTGCATTCCACGGCGGACCCGTTCATGGGCAAGGAGCCCTGGACCTACGGCTGGGCGGCGCAGCAGGCCGCCACGGCCGCGCTGCGCGAACGGCACGCGATGATTCCCTATCTATACAGCATGAACCGCCGCACGCATGCAGAGGGCCGCGCGCTGATCGAACCGCTCTATTATGAATACCCCGACGCGGAGGACGCCTACAAAGCGCCGAACGAATACTTCTTCGGCAGCGAGCTGCTGGTGCGCCCCGTGACGGAGCCGACCAACAAGACCACCACCCTCGCCAAAGCGCGCGTGTGGCTGCCGCGGGGCCGCTGGACCGACTGGTACACCGGCGCGATCTATGAAGGCGAACAGTGGCTCGATCTTTACCGCGGACTTGGCAGCATCCCGGTGCTGGCGAAGGCGGGCGCCATCGTGCCGCTTGCAAGCGACGACCGCAGCAATGACTGGCGCAATCCGCAAGCGTTAACCGTGCGCGTGTTTCGCGGCACAAACAGCTTCACGCTCTATGAGGACGACGGCGACACGACGGCCTACCGGGACGGCGCCTTTGCCGAAACGGTCCTCTCGGTGCGCGAAGCCGGCCGCGACCTCGCGTTCACGATTCAGCCCGCGAAGGGCGACCTTTCCACGTTGCCGCAGAAGCGCGACTGGACGCTCGTGTTCGACGATATCAGCAAGGCGGAAACGATCACCGTCAAGGTCAACGGCCGCGTCAGGGAAATCATGCCGATCCATACGAACGGCAAAACCCTGCTGAAGCTGACGGGCGTGCCGGTCACGGCAAAGACGGAGATCGCGTTCAGCGGCATCACGGCGCGCGAGAACCGAGACAAGCAGCTTTTGATCACCGAGGTACTTTCCAAGTATCAGATGACCACGGTAGCCAAAAGCATGCTCTTCGGCGGCTTTGCCAAGGACATCACAAAGCCGTTCCCCTCGCACGACGCAGCACTCTACGGCCCGGTGAAGGAGATCTTCCAGATGAAATGAGAAAAGCCGCCCGGAAGGGCGGTTTTTTCGATTGCTTCAGGATCTTCTCTGCGATCTCGCCTGCCTCGGTCTCAAGCGCGTCTTTCGTCAGCTGCTCGTTCGCCATCTGGTTATAAAGGCCCGCCAGCGCGTCGTTGATCTGCCGGCGCTCCGTGCCGCGGATCCCCTCGGCGCCGTAGCCCTGCAGCAGCCGCCCGGCTGTCTTTGCCACCTTCGCGCCGTCGGCAAAGATCCGCACCCCGGCCCGGCTCAGCTCGCGCTGCAGCTCCCGGATCTCCGCGTCCTGCTGCCGCACGATCTGCTGATAGTCTTCGATCTTCTGCGTCAGCCTGCTGTTCTGCGCCTCCAGCCCCAGCGACTGCCGCACCTTGTCCATCTGTTCACCCAGGCGCAGCGAGTGCTTTGCTTCTGTGTCAGTCTCCTGCATCAAATTGCGCTTGACTTTTAGCGCGTCTTGTAGTATAGTTGTCATGTAGAGGGGAGCATTTTTATCGAGAGTCGGAGTCGCTTTCTCCGTCGCTGTCGATAAGGTGCTCGTCTCTCTTTCTATGACAACATTATGCATGCGAAGTCTTTGAATGTTAGTGTCTCTTATGAGCATTACGCCCATATAGTATGGTTCATCGCCTATTGTGATCGGCGCAGCAACAATAATCGTTTCATGTGAATCCTTGTTTATTTGATTTGTAAATATAACAACTCCTTTATTCAAGACCGTTGGAATTGCCTCGGTTGCTGCAATTGCTTCCTTTGTTCCTACATGCCGCACTTCATCATGAAGTGTCTTTTTTGTTATTGCAACGTCGCCAAACAAATCGGTATAAATATTCCAGCCCATTTTTTCAAAATAGCTGTTATACAAATCTGAGTAGCGCACTCCTTGTTTCTGCAGTTTTTCTTTTTGGATAGCATACACAGACTTCATCTGAGCAAGAATCCTTTTATTCTTTTCTATTTGCTGGTCCGTAAATGTTGGCTTTTTAACGGAATACTTTGCTTCCCGCTGTTCAGCCGTCGCACCTTCGCGCACCTCCATCCCATCCAGCACATCCAGGAACATCTGCCGCAGCCGGGTCGCTTCGTCGGCCTGCGCCTCGGCAAAGCCGGCCGCCGTAAGCATGAGCAGCCTGACCTTCAAGCTCTTTTTCTCCGCATCACTGCGCACTGCGCACAAAAAAAGACCGCCAAAAGCGGTCTTTTTTCAATCGACATCAGTCGATTTCCACCATAATCTTGGAATCGGTTCTGTTTGCGGTTGCGCGCATCACGGTGCGGATCGCCTTGGCAATTCTGCCCTGCTTTCCGATCACGCGGCCCATATCGTCGGGGGCGACGTGAAGGTGGAACACGATGACGC
>JAEEUW010000156.1 GCA_016290665.1 Clostridiaceae bacterium
TAGGGATCTTCGGAATAATATTCAAGGTTGCGGCCGCACAACGGATTGCGGTGCATATTGACCGCAGGTCCGAGCCACATGCCGACGTTGTTTTTATACAGCTCCGTGCCGAGCTGCAGGCCGAACGCTTCGGCCAGCGCGTCGCTCCAGGTGGAGGCGAGGATCGCGATGCACGGATAGGTCGTGCCCATGAAGCAAAGACCGGTGCCGCCGTCGCCCTGCGAGAAGCGGTTGAGGCCGTATTTGGTGCACAGCGCGTCGCTGCAGCCGACCTGATTCTGCTCATAGGAGACAAAGAAGGTTGCAAGCTCTTTGTCGCTCCACTGGGCCAGATAGTCGTCCATCGTCATCGTGCCGAACACCACTTCGGACAGCCGGTGCCCGGCAATCTTTTTGCCTTCGGGCACCGAAGGCTTCGCCGTTTCGGTGTGGACATAGTTCATGGCCTTTTCGCGCACGGGCAGCGTTTCATAGCTGCCGTCGGCGAGCAGGCGCTTTTCAAGATCGGTCGGGCAAAGGGACGTGAGCTTCTGCGTCACGGTCAGCTTGTCGATCGTTACGGCGCCGGCTTCCCTGACGTTGCGCACGGAATCGCCGACCAAAAAGCGGTAATCGCCCTGTTCAAGCACATAACACGCCTTGTTGCCGGTCTTGCCCAGATCGTCGAACGACGCAAGGTCTTCCATCTTCGCCGTCAGCTGCAGCGTTTCGCAGGCACCCGGCGCAAGCATGCGGGTCTTGGCATAGTCGCAAAGGACTTTGCCGGCCTTGCCGAGCTTGCCCTGCGGCGCGCTGACATACAGTTCCACAACCTGCTTGCCCGCCGTGTCGCCCGTGTTGGTCACAACGGCGTCCAAGGTGACGACGCCGCCTTTTTGCGTGAAGTTTTTGGCTTCCACGCGGAACGACGTGTAGGACAGGCCGTAGCCGAACGGGTAATTCACCTTTTGATAGTCGGGATCAAAGGTCTCAAACCAGCGGTAGCCTGCGAAGATGTCTTCTACATAGGCCTGATGCTGCTGATCCCAGCCGGCAGTCGTGGGATAATCGGTGATATCCTTGGCCCAGGTGTCGTTGGTCTTGCCCGAGGGATTCGCGCGACCGAGCAGCACGTCCGTGATACCGACGCCGCCCTGCATGCCGGTATAGCTGACGAACAGCACCGCATCCACATCGATGCCGTCGATCTCGCCGACCGCCCAGGACGTGTCGATGACGGACGGCGTGTTGAGCACAACGACCACCTTGTCAAACGCGTTCGTCAACTGGCGCAGCAGCGCTTTTTCGCTGTCATGCAAATACCAGTCGCCGCGCGAAAGGTCAAACGCTTCACCGGCCCAGCGGCTGATGAAATAGACGGCGGTCTTCGCGTTCGCTGCTGCGGCGGCCACATCCGCGTCGGACGGGATATAGGCTTCGCCCTTTTGCAGCGCGGCCTGGAACGCCTCGCTGGTCTTGTGGTAGATGGAGATCTCGCCGTTCTTTTCGGCGTCGGTCAGCGCGGTCAGCGGATCGATCGGATAATCGCCGAAGTCGCCGCACTGGGTTTGGGAGCCGTAGCCGTAAGGGATATAGCCCTTCATAAACCAGGTGTCGTCGCTGTCCTTTGGGCCCACACACTGTGCTTCGCCAAACAGCGCCACAGACGCGCCGTGTGCAAGCGGCAGCGCGTTGTTCTCGTTTTTCAGCAGCACAAGGCCCTCCTGCGTGATCGCGCGGGAAAGCTTGTGGCCGTCGTTGTAATACAGCGCGCCGGCGTTCATGGAAAAACACGCCGCACTGCTGACGATGAACGCCAGTGTCAGAACGATGGATATCAGTTTTTTCTTCATATTCTTCACCTCGTTTATTTTGTGCCGTCCGGCTTGGACAGCGGATTTCCAGTTTCGGCAGCGGCTTCCACCGCCGCGGTCTGCGTGTTTACCCGGCGGATGCCGTCGTAGATGCGGTCGCTGAACTTGCGGCTGCGGTCATTGCGGTACAGACCGTTTTGCTCCTGTTCGGTATCGGTGAGCTTCGTGGAGCAAGAGCCGCACACCCGCGTGGTTTGCATGAGAACAGACGCCAGCGCGCTGTAGC
>JAEEUW010000084.1 GCA_016290665.1 Clostridiaceae bacterium
TTCGGGGGCAGCACAAGGTCCAGCGTCTGTCTGGCAGAGCTGCCGTAAGAGTAGTCATAATAGATATAAGCGGTCGGGTTGCTCGGTTCAGGGGTGGGCTGCTCCGGCTTTTTGCCGCCGGAAAACAGACCGGTGAAAAAAGCTATGACAGCCATAAAGAACGCGATTATTTTTTGAAAAAAGGCCATAACACATTGCTCCTTGTCAATTATTAAATAATATTAACCTGCGGTTTTATTCTAACATTCTCCTCCTTGAATGTCAAGTTTGACAGCAAAAAAGCACCGCAGCGGATCGTTCCGCTGCGGCTTATCTATGCCAGTTCTCAGGTGTCAGCTTTCAGCTTCCTGTGCGGGGCGGAAGACGCCTTCGTTCACCAGCGCGACGGGCGCGCCGTCCGCGCAGAACGCGGGACGCACCGCGCTGTAGCCCTGCAGATCCATGGCGGAAATGTTGGTCGTCGCTTCGCCGATCAGCTTGGCCAGGATCCGGTCGAAACGCGCGTCGTTTTCGGGCGAAAGCAGCTTTTGCGCCAGATAGCCCAGCAGCTCGCTGACCTTGGCGTCGCCGCCCTGATAGAGCGTCTTGCAGCAGTAGCCGAAATATTTGCACAGCGTGTCGCTGGTCAGCTTCTGCTTGCCCGGCTTGATGACGAAGGAGATGCCCTCGTATTCCGCCTGCACGCCGGTTTCGATTGTCAGCTCGTGTTCGCCGAGCATCTTGCAGAAATTGATGAAGCGGTCGTCGTTTGCAATCACGTAGCGGTCGATCGTGCGTTCCATGAAAGCGCCCACGGCCCAGGCCAGCTCGGTGGCGCCGCCCTTGTCGTAGTGCTGCTGCATGGAGCCGTTGAGGTTGTTGACCTCGGCGCGTTCGGAGGGCTGCACGTAGCTGACCGCAAGGCTGTGCGCCTCGCTGTCCGCCTGCACGACCGCCAGCATCTTGATCCGCCCGGCGTTATCGGCAAAGACCAGCAGGAAGTTGCCCTGCAGCGTGCCGCGCGCTTCGGCGCCGGTCTGCGTCTGCTGCGTGAGCGCGGTCGGTTCGGTCGGCTGGGGCTTGGGGCGGTGCTCGCGGATCATGACGACGGCGGACACCAGCGCCAGCAGCACCAGCAGCGCGGCGAACAGCGGCAGCACCAGCTTCGGCTGCAGCAGACTGTCGGTCACGCGCAGCGCGCGGTCGCCCGCCCGCAGAGCCTTGTCTTTGGTTTCGTCTATGGTTCGTCTGGTATCGTCATCTATGGTAAAGCGCGGCAGCTTCATTGCGGGCACCTCATTATATATAGTATAGCGGCATACCTGCCGCCGCAGTTCAGTGTATCACAGTTTGCTTTTCTTGTCAACTCGCCGTTTTTCGCCCTTCGTTTCACCCGCGGCATGCTATACTGATGCGGCTGCGCGCCGGGCCGGACCGCCCCCGCGAAGCCGGCGCCGCCGCTTTTGGTTTCTGCTGCGCCGAACGCCCGAAAGTTTTCTAACAAAGTGACCAAAAATGGCCTTGTTTTTTTATTCATCTTCTAACAAAAAGAACAAAACCCCTTGTCTTTTCCCCCTGTGCGTGCTATGATATAAAAAAGTATTAAAAATGGGAGCGGTCTCGGTTGCTTTTCCGCGGCAGCCGCGGAACCGCTTTCGGAAAAGGAAGGTGTTCAGATGTCAAAAAACCAACCGAAACGCGACGACATCGCCCTGTATTACTTCCACGCCGGCACCAACAACCGCGCCTATGACTTCCTGGGCGCGCACCGGCAGGCGGACGGCGATCTTGTCACCTTCCGTGTTTGGGCGCCGCACGCGCGCGCGGTCAGCGTCGTGGGTGATTTCAACGACTGGGACGCCGGCGCGGCGCAGATGACCAAGCTGCCGGATTCCGACGTCTGGGAATGCGCGGTCCCGGAGGTCATGGTCTACGATAACTACAAGTTCCATATCACAGGCCCCGACGGCTCCGTGCGCGACAAGGCGGACCCCTTCGCCTTCCACAGCGAAACGCGCCCCGGCACGGCCTCCAAATTCTATGAGATGGACGGCTACCGCTGGAAGGACGACGCCTGGCAGGAAAAGAAGGCGCGCCACAACCCCTATGAGAGCCCGATGAACATCTATGAGGTGCACGCCGGCTCCTGGAAGCAGCATGACGACGGCAACTTCTATTCCTACCGCGATCTTGCCGAAACGCTGGTGCCCTACGTCAAGGACATGGGCTACACCCACATCGAGCTGATGCCGCTGTCGGAATACCCGTTCGACGGCTCCTGGGGCTATCAGGTCACCGGCTATTTTTCCGCCACGTCGCGCTACGGCACGCCGCACGATCTGATGTATTTCATCGATACCTGCCACAGAAACGACATCGCCGTCATTCTGGACTGGGTGCCCGCCCACTTCCCCAAGGACGCGTTCGGTCTGGCGGAGTTCGACGGCAAGGCCTGCTTCGAATATGAAGATCCGCGCAAGGGCGAGCACAAGGACTGGGGCACCAAGGTGTTTGATTACGGCCGCAAGGAGGTCGTGTCGTTCCTGATGAGTTCCGCCACGTTCTGGCTCGACAAATACCACGTCGACGGCCTGCGGGTGGACGCCGTGGCCTCCATGCTCTATCTGGACTACGGCCGCGAACACGGCCAGTGGGTCCCGAACCGCTACGGCGGCAACGAGAATCTGGAGGCGGTCGATTTCCTGCGCGCGCTCAACGCGCTGGTGTTCCGCGATTTCCCCGGCGTGCTGATGATTGCCGAAGAGAGCACCGCATGGCCGCTGGTTTCCAAGCCGACCGACATCGGCGGCCTGGGCTTCAACTTCAAATGGAATATGGGCTGGATGAACGACGCGCTCAAGTTCTTCTCGCTCGACGGCCTTTCCAGAAAGTATAACCACAACCTTCTGACCTTCTCGTTCTTCTATGCGTTTTCGGAAAACTTCGTGCTGCCGATCTCGCACGACGAGGTGGTCCACGGCAAATGCTCGCTGATCGGCAAGATGCCCGGCAGCTACGACGAAAAGTTTGCCGGCGTGCGCTCTTTCATGGGCTACATGATGGCCCACCCGGGCAAGAAGCTGACCTTCATGGGTCAGGAGTTCGGCCAGTTCATCGAATGGAAGTATGACGCGGGGCTCGACTGGCTGCTGCTCGATTACGACAAGCACCGCCAGCTGCAGCATTATTTCAGAACGCTCAACCGGCTGTATCGGAGAACGCCCGCCCTGTGGCAGATCGATTACGGCTGGGAAGGCTTCGCCTGGTGCGTCAGCGACGACATTGACAATTCGGTCATCGCCTTCCGGCGCATGGACAAGGACGGCGGCGAGATCGTCTGCGTGTGCAACTTCACCGTGGTAGAACGGGAAAAATACACGTTCGGCGTGGAGAAGGAGGGCTATTACGAGGTCCTGCTCAACTCCGACGACACGGCGTTCGGCGGCGGCGGCCGCGGCACGAAGCAGCGCGTGGCCAGCAAGCCGGTTCCGATGCACGGCTATCCCAATTCCATCACGGTGGATCTGCCGGGGCTTTCGGCGCTCTATCTGAAATTCAAGCCGAAGCCGAAGCGGAAGCCCGCCGCAAAGAAGGCCCCCGCCGCAAAGGCGGCCGCCCCCAAATCCGCAAAAACAAAAGCAAAATCATAACGTCGCTGTCAAGCGACCCATACAGGAGGTAATCAGAACCATGACGAAGAAAACAGAATGCCTTGCCATGCTGCTTGCCGGCGGACAAGGCAGCCGGCTCGGCATCCTCACCAAGAACATCGCGAAGCCGGCCGTCCCCTACGGCGGCAAATACCGCATCATCGACTTCCCGCTGTCCAACTGCATCAATTCCGGCATTGAAACGGTCGGCGTCCTGACGCAGTATCAGCCGCTGGAGCTCAACAGCTATCTCGGCAACGGCGCAGCGTGGGACCTTGACCGGATGAACGGCGGCGTCCATGTGCTTTCGCCCTATCAGCAGATCAAGGGCACCGAGTGGTACAAGGGCACGGCGAACGCGATCTATCAGAACATCAACTTCATCGACCGCTACAACCCGGAATACGTGGCGGTCCTCTCGGGCGACCACATCTACAAGATGGACTACGCGAAGATGCTGGAGTACCACAAGGAAAAGAACGCCGCGTGCACCATCGCCATGCTGGAGGTGCCCTGGGACGAGGCCTCGCGCTTCGGTCTGATGTTCGTGGAGCCCGACGGCTCGATCAGCGAATTCGAAGAAAAGCCGAAGCATCCGCGGTCCAACAAGGCGTCGATGGGCGTTTACATCTTCACCTGGCAAAAGCTGCGCCAGTATCTGATCGACGACGAGAACGACCCGACCTCGGGCAACGACTTCGGCCACAACGTGATCCCGGCCATGCACGCCGCGGGCGAGCGCATGTTCGCCTATCAGTTCGACGGCTACTGGAAGGACGTGGGCACGATCGATTCCCTTTGGGAAGCGAACCTCGACCTGCTCAACCCGAAGGTGGACCTCGACCTTTCCGACGACACCTGGAAGATCTATTCGCAGTCGCCCGTCGCCCCGCCGCACTTCATTTCGGACAAGGCGGCCGTGGAAAACTCCATGATCAGCGAGGGCTGCGAGATCCACGGCGAGGTGGACTATTCCATCCTGTTTTCCAACGTGACGGTGGAAGAAGGCGCCACGGTGCGCTATTCCATCGTGATGCCCGGCACCGTGATCAAGGCCGGCGCGGTGGTGGAATACGCGATCGTGGCGGAAAACGCCGTGATCGATTCCGGCGCGCACGTGGGCGACAGCCCGGAGGCCATGGCGGATGACCTGGACAACTGGGGCATCGCCGTGATCGGTGAAAAAGTCACGATCGGCAAGGGCGCAAAGGTCAACGCCAAGCAAATGATCGATACGGATCTGGAAGGAGAAGCAAAATGAGAGCGTCTAATGTGTTAGGTATCATCTACGCCAGCGTGGATGACGACAGAATCAGCGAACTGACCGCAGTCCGCACGATCGGCTCGGTGCCCTTTGCCGGGCGTTACCGCCTGATCGACTTTGCCCTTTCCAACATGGTCAACGCCGGCATCACCGCCGTGGGCGTGAGCACCAAGAGCAACTACCGCTCGCTGATGGATCACCTCGGCGCGGGCAAGCCGTGGGATCTTGCCAGAAAACGCGACGGGCTGACCATCCTGCCGCCCTTCGATCTGGCCGGCAACGGCGGCGTTTCGCGCAACCGCATCGAGGCGCTGCACGCCATGCTGAACTACATGGGCCATTCCAACAAGGAATACGTGCTTCTGGCGGACGCCAATGTGGTGGCCACGCTGGACTATGAAGCGCTGATGGAAAACCATGAGCGTTCCGGCGCCGACATCACCATCGCCTACCGCCGCGGCAGAAAGCCGAACCTGCCCGACATCATGACCTTCGCGTTCGGCGACGGCGACCGCATCACCCGCGCGGTCGTGCTGGACAACGGGCCGGAGGACAAGGACTATTCCCTGAACGTGCTGTTCATGAAGCGCGCCCTGCTGGAGCGTCTGGTGGCCGAAGCGCTGACCGCCGGGGCCACAGAGTTTGAAAAAGACGTGATCAACGCCAACTGCGACAAGCTCTATATCCGCGGCGAAAAAATCGAGGGCTTCGCCTGCACGATCGATTCGCTGCAGACCTATTACGACGTCAGCATGAAGCTGGTGGAGGGGCAGTACAAGGGCCTGTTCCGGCAGGATCTGCCGGTCTACACCAAGGTGCGCGACGACATGCCCGCCATCTACGGCACGAAGTCGAAGGCGAGCAACTCCCTGATCGCCGACGGCTGCATCATCAAGGGCACCGTGGAGAATTCCATTCTCTTCCGCGGCGTCTACGTGGCGGAGGGCGCCGTGGTCAAAAACAGCGTCCTGATGCAGGACAGCTACATCAGCGAAGGCGCCTCGGTCAACTGCGCCGTGCTGGATAAGAACGTCGTGATCAAGCCGAACAAGTCGCTCTCCGGCGCCGCCTCCTGCCCGCTGTTCATCGGCAAGGACGTCACCGTATAACGAAGTTTAACAGAAAGGACAACCCACCATGAAAGTGTTATTTGTTGCAAGCGAAGCCCAGCCGTTCATGGCTTCCGGCGGACTTGCGGACGTGACCGGCGCGCTGTCGCAGGCGCTGCGCCGCCGTCTGATCGGCTGCCGCGTGGTGATGCCGCTGTATGACACCATTCCGCAGGAGTTCAAGGACAAGATGACCTTCGTCACCAGCATTTCGGTGCCCGTGGCGTGGCGCCGGCAGTACTGCGGCGTGTTCCAGGCCAAGCACAACGGCGTGATCTATTATCTGATTGACAACCAGTATTACTTCAAGCGCGATTCCATCTACGGCCACTACGACGACGCGGAGCGCTTCACGTTCTTCGCGCGCGCCGCGCTGGAGATTCTGCCGCACATCGGCTTCAAGCCCGACGTCATCCACTGCAACGACTGGCAGACCGCGCTGACTCCGGTGTTCTATAAAACGATGTATTGTCAGGATCCGTGGTATCAGGGCATCAAGACCGTGTTCACGATCCACAACATTCAGTATCAGGGCACCTACGGCATGGACATCATCGGCGACGTGGTCGGGCTCAAGCCCGAAGACGCCGGCATTCTGGAATATGACGGCGACGCCAACTTCATGAAGGGCGGCATCGAATGCGCCGACCGCGTGACCACCGTTTCGCCGTCCTATGCGCAGGAGATTCTCGACCCGTGGTACAGCCACGGCCTCGATCCGATTCTGCGCGAGCGGCAGTGGAAGCTGTCCGGCATCCTCAACGGCATTGCCACCGACACGAACGACCCCGAGACCGACCCGAACCTCGCCATGCACTTCAACGTCAGCAACGCGAAGGAGGGCAAGGCCGCCAACAAGGCCGCCCTGCAGGAGACCATGGGTCTGCCGCAGAAGCCCGACGTGCCGCTGATCGGTCTGGTCACGCGGCTGGTGTCGCACAAGGGGCTGGACCTCATCAAGGGCGTGTTCGACGAATTCCTGGCCACCACCGAGGTGCAGGTCGTCGTGCTCGGCTCGGGCGACTGGCAGTATGAGAACTACTTCCGCGAGCTGGCGAACCGCTACGGCGACAAGATCGCCGTGCGCATCGGCTTTGTGCCGTCGCTGGCCAAGAAGATCTACGGCGGCGCAGATATGTTCCTGATGCCCTCCAAGAGCGAGCCCTGCGGCCTGGCCCAGATGATCTCGCTGCGCTACGGCACGATCCCCATCGTCCGCGAAACCGGCGGCCTCAGAGATTCCATCACCGACAGCGGCGACGGCGAGGGCAACGGCTTCACGTTCAAGACCTACAACGCCCACGACATGCTCGGCGCCCTGCGCCGCGCGGTGGATACCTATTACAACGCCAAGGATTACTGGGATACGCTGGTGATCCGCGCGCTGGAATGCGACTTCAGCTGGAACAAGAGCGCCAACGAGTACATCAAGCTCTATAAGCAGTTAGTGAAGGAATAAGCTGTCGGCAAACAGCATAAGCACCCCGCACGGAGCCGTGCGGGGTGCTGTTCTGTTGACTGTTGACTGATGACTGTCGACTTATTTCTGCCAATAATGGCTCAAAAAATCGCCGAGGTCCTGCATCGCCTTGCTGAGCTGCGCCGGCTCGGGCAGCATCACGATGCGGAAGTGGTCGGGATCGGGCCAGTCGAAGCCGGAGCCGGGCACGATAAAGATGTGCTTTTCGTGCAGGAAGTCAAACGCGAACTGCTTGTCGCTGGTGATGTTGAACTTCTTGACGTCCAGCTTCGGGAAGACGTAGAACGCGCCGTGGTTCTTGACGCAGGAGATACCGTCGATCTTCGCCAGCTCGCGCATCGTGGCTTCGCGCTGTTCATAGAGGCGGCCGCCGGGGACCAGCATCGCCTGCGTGCTGGCGTTGTCCTCCAGCGCGGCGGGAATGACCAGCTGGGTCAGCGCGTTGGAGCAAAGGCGCATGGCCGCCATCTGGAAGATGCCCTCCACGTAGTCGTCGGCCTTGCCCTTGTAGCCGCTGATGACCATCCAGCCGCAGCGGAAGCCGCAGATGATGTGGCTCTTGGAAAGGCCGTTGGTCGTAATCACCATGCGGTCGGGCGCCAGCGCGGCGGTGGAATAGTGCGGCACGCCGTCCATGACCAAACGGTCGTAGATCTCGTCGGAGAAGATCAACAGGTCGTGCTCGCGCGCCACCTGAATCATATCTTCCAGCACTTCCTTCGGATAGACCGCGCCGGTGGGGTTGTTCGGGTTGATGATGACGAGCGCGCGGGTGCGCTTTGTCACCTTTTTGCGCAGATCCGCCATGTCGGGGTACCAGTCGTTCTGCTCGTCGCAGGTATAGAACACGGGCTTGCCGCCGGCGATATAGGTCGAGTTGGACCACAGCGAATAGCTCGGCGAGGGCATCAGCACCTCGTCTCCCTTGTTGAGCAGCGCCAGCAGGCACATCAGCACCAGCTCGCTCACGCCGTTGCCGATGTAGATATCGTCGGGCGTGATATCCTGCACGCCCTTGCCCTTGTGGTAATTGCAGATCGCCTCGCGGGCGTTGGGCATACCCTTGAGGTCGCAGTAGGCCACGGCCTTGTCGACGTTCGCCAGCAGCGACTGGCGCACGCTGTCGGGCATCCCGAAGCCGAAGGTAGCCGGGTTGCCGGTGTTCAGGCGCAGCACCTTGATCCCCTCCCGGGCCATGCGCTGACTTTCCAGGTACAGCGGGCCGCGGATATCGGAATGGACGGGCTGCAGGTTTTCGGAACGGTTGAGCAGCATAGAAAGCACTCCTTTTCTCTCGGTTTTTCCTGTTTTATTATATTCCCGTCCGGGAAGGATGTCAAGAAGAAATAAGGGAACAGGGGCAGGGAACAGGGGACAGGGGTTGCAGAGAACGGAGGCGTGCTGCAGAACGGGGGCGAAAAGAAAAATGCAAAAAAAATGAAAAAAGTTTTGTAAGCTTTTTCGTTTTTCGGCATATATAAGCGGAAGACAAAACGAAAGGAGCGTTTTTCCATGAAGAAGCAACTGAAGCACATCCTCCTGTTTGCCCTGCTGGTGGGCTGTCTCGCAGCCCTGTTCGCGCTGCAGAGCGCGGCGGCGTACCACCCAAACGATATCAACTATTTCAAACGGGTGCAGCGGTATATCGACACCATGCCGGTGAAGGTCGTGGATCACGTGGTCTATATGCCGACAAAGGATGACGACGCCTATATGGTCATCAGCTATTTCGATTCCGAAGAAGCCATGCAGCAAGCCACAAGCATCCACATCAAAGACGAGATCGACGGCAAGCCGGTCACCTCGGTCAGCGTGTCCTACGTCAACCGGGGCAGCTACTATACCCTCACGGCCCAGCCGCCCGTTGCCGAAAACGTGACGAGCATCCGGTTTTCCAAAAGCACCATAAACCTGAACAAATACGCGTTCTCCTGTCTGCCGAATCTGACAAAATATAAGATTCCGAACGGAACCGTCAACGTGAGCGGCGCGTTCATGTGGATGGACAATCTGACTGCGATCTCGATTCCGGCAAGCGTGAAGGGGATCGGCGACCACACCTTCGGCATGTGCACGAATCTGAAAAAGGTTGTCTTCAAGGGAGACGTGGAGACCATCGGCAAGCACGCCTTTTCCGCCTGCGCCAATCTGACAAAAATCAACCTGCCCGACAGCGTGCAGGAAATCGGCAGAGAGGCGTTTGTCCATGCCGGGCTCCGGTCGCTCACCGTACCGGCAAGCTGCCGCCGCATCACGCTCTACGCGTTCAGCAGCTGCCCGCTGAAGTATGTCACGTTCCGTGAGGTCAACCACAACCGCAAGATCATTTTGGGCGAGGGCGTCTTCCAAAACTGCAAAAGCTTAAAGAAGGTCACCTTCCCCGCGAACGCAAAGCAGATCTCGATGCGGGACGACGTGTTCAAAGGCGACGCGGCCCTGCGCGTGGTCCTCAACACGAAGGTCGTGCGCGAGTTGGGCGCAAACGCGTTTGCCGACTGCGCGGCGCTGGAAAGCTTCACCCTGTCGGCCAGGCTCAAATCGGTTCATCCCGCAGCGTTCTCGGGGTGCAGCGGCCTGAAGCAGGTCAAAATCCTGACCAGACAGCGCGACGCCCTGCGGGTCTATTATACGGACGGCTGCTTTGCGGCCGGGCTGCCGGAAGGCTGTCTGGTCTATGTGAAAACGGCCGACATGGCCCGCGCCTGCTATGACGCCGGCTGCCCCTGCAGGGTCATCGTGAAAGCCGACCTCAAATAAGGCCCCCCTCTTTTCTTTCCCATAGCCCGTTGTTGTCTTCGGACGGCAGCGGGCTTCTTTGCGCTTCGGGGCGCACGGTTGCAAAAAAGAAAAAATCCTGTATACTGTTTGTAGGAATCCGGTTGCCTGAATCGTTATCATTTTTAGGAAAGAAAGAAGTGAGGGTCCCTATGATGCTGTTTTATCTGTCGATGGTATCCACCGTCGAAGAAAAACAAAAGGTTCAGCGGGTGTATGAGCAATACTACGGCCTGATGATGTATATTGCCGGTCGCTATTGCCCGCAGCGCAGCGACGCCGAAGACGTGGTGCACGACGCGATTGTCAAAATCATCCGACACATCGACTGCGTGGACGTCAGCGACGAAACGCGCACCAAGGCGTTTTGCGTCAC